>JAQGNK010000144.1 GCA_028291905.1 Polaromonas sp. | reverse complement strand
TCGCCACATCGGTGCCGGTGGACATCGCAATCCCGACGTCGGCGGCGGCCAGCGCGGGCGCGTCGTTGATGCCGTCGCCGACCATCGCCACCCGCCCGCCGCCCTTGGCCGCCTGCGCCTTGAGCTGTTGGACAAGCGCGGCCTTGCCTTCGGGCAGCACCTGGGCATGCACGATGTCGATGCCGAGCTGGCTGGCGACAGCGCCGGCGCTGCCTTGGTTGTCGCCGGTGATGAGCGCCGTCTGGATGCCCAGCGCCCGCAGCCGCGCCACCGCCGGGGCGGCCGTGGCCTTGAGCGTGTCGCCGAAGGCCAGCAGCGCCAGCAGCTGCGGCGCGCCGGTCACGTCGGCCAGGTAGGACACGGTGCGGCCTTCGGATTCCAGCGCCTGGGCGCGGGCCGCCAGCGGGCCCAAGTCCACCCCCAGCTCCCGCATGAAACGCGGGCTGCCCAGCCGCAGTTCGCGCCCCTCGACCACCGCCGACAGGCCGCGCCCGGCGACGGCGCGAACCTGCGCGGCGGCCGGCACGCCGACCTGCTCCTTCCCGGCAAGCTGGGTGATGGCTTTGGCCAGCGGATGCTCGCTGCCCGACTGGATCGCGGCGGCCCAGGCCAGCGCCTTCTCACGCAAGATGCCCTGCGGCGCCAGCGGTGGCGGCGTTGGTGACATTGGCAAGGTTTCCAGCGCAACCAGTTCGGGCCGGCCTTCGGTCAGCGTCCCGGTCTTGTCGAAGGCGACGATGCGGACCCGGTGCGCCACCTCCAGCGCCTCGGCATCCTTGATCAAAATGCCATGCCGCGCCGCCACGCCGGTGCCGGCCATGATGGCGGTCGGCGTGGCCAGCCCGAGCGCGCAGGGGCAGGCAATCACCAGCACCGCGACGGCGTTCAGGATGGCGTTTTCCCAATCGCCGGTCGCCAGCCCCCAGCCCAGCAGCGTGACGAAGGCAATGCCGATGACCACCGGCACGAACACGCTGCTGACCTGATCGACCAGCCGCTGGACCGGCGCTTTTTTGGCCTGCGCCGACTCGACCATCCGCACGATGCGCGCCAGCGTCGATTCGGCGCCGACGGCGGTGGTTTGCACCACGATCAGCCCCTGGCCGTTGATGGCGCCGCCGGTCACCCGGTTGCCGGCGTGCTTGTTGACCGGCAGGCTTTCGCCGGTGATAAGCGACTCATCGACCTCGCTCGCGCCTTCAAGAATCTCGCCATCAACGGCGATGCGCTCGCCCGGCCGCACCACAACCTGGTCGCCCAGCTTGACCTGGCTGATCGGCACTTCGGTGTCCACGCCGCCCTGCCTGCGCCGCGCGGTTTCGGGCCGCAGCGCGTTGAGCGCCCGGATTGCCTCGGTGGTCTGGCGCTTGGCCCGCGCCTCCATCCACTTGCCCAGCAGCACCAGCGTGATGACGACGGCCGAGGCCTCGAAATACAGGTGCGCCATGCCGTCCGCACCGTGGCGCAGCAGCAGGTAAACGCTCAAGCCGTAGGCAGCCGATGTGCCCAGCGCTACCAGCAAGTCCATGTTGCCCGCACCGGCCCGCAGCGCCTTCCAGCCGGCCTTGTAGAAACGCGCTCCGAGCCAGAACTGCACCGGCGTGGCCAGCAGCAGCTGCAGCCAGCCGTCGAGCATCCAGGCCTCGCCGAACAGCAGCCCGGCCATTGGCAATGCCAGCGGCGCCGACAGCGCGGCGGCCACCGCCACCGGCCACCAGGGGGCGCCAGCGGACGGGCGGGCGCCCTGCCCTGCCGCCGCGGCGTCCTGAACCGCTTCCGCCCGGTAGCCGGCCTGGTCCACGGCGGCGATCAGTCGGGGCAAGATCGCCGCCGCGTCATCCGCCACGGTGACTTCTGCGGTTTCAAGCGCCAGGTTGACCTCTGCCGACAGCACGCCCGGCACTTTCTTCAGCGACTTTTCCACCCGCGACACGCAGGAGGCGCAGGTCATGCCCTCGATCCTGAGCCGCAGCGTTTGCTCATCGGCTTGCTGGCCGACGCCGTAGCCGGCTTTTTCCACGACGGCCTTGAGCGCGGCCAGCGTCACGCCGGGGCCGGCCTGGACGCTGGCCTGTTCGGTGGCGAAGTTGACACTGGCCTGCGCGACGCCCGGCGTGGCGGCCAGCGCCTTTTCAACCCGGGCAACGCAGGACGCGCAGCTCATGCCTTCGATGGGAAAGCGCCATTCCTTCAAGGCATCCGGGGGCGGCGCCAGGCGGGCTGGCAATAAATGGGTGGCGTTCATGTGTGTGTTCCTGGCGGCTAGCGCTAGAGGGGCGATGGCTGGAGTCTGAACCTTGCCATCATGGCAGGGTCAAGCGGCCTGCTTGAATAGCCCTGAAATGCTCCCGGACTTCATGAAAGCCCATTGACCCTGCCATCATGGCAAGGTTCAGACTCGCGGTTTTTCATCCTTCAAGGAAATCACCATGGAATTCAATGTTCCCGACATGAGCTGCGGCCACTGCGCCGGCGTCATCACCAAGGCGATTCAGCAACTCGATGCCGATGCGATGATCAGCATCGACCTGCCGGCCAAAAAAGTCACGGTGCAGACCGCGCAAGACCGGCAAAGCGTTGCCATTGCGCTGACTGAAGCGGGCTACCCGACCAACTGAGCAAAGCACAAGCGGCCGGGCACGCGCAGGCAGGGCATGACAGGCGCCTCTATAGAATGATTCTTCCTTCCACTTTGCTGATCGAGCGCCTGTGTCCGACCGTTTTGCCGTTCTGCCCCAATACCTGTTGCCAAAGCAGGCGCTGACCCAATTCGCCGGGCTTGTCGCTTCGCGCAAGCGCGGCCGGGTGACCACCGAGATCATCCGGCGCTTTGTCGCCAAGTACCAGGTCAACATGGACGAGGCGCTCAACGCCGACATTGCCAGCTACCTGAGCTTCAACGATTTTTTCACCCGCGCCCTGAAGCCCGGCGCCCGGCCGCTGGCCAGCGCCGAGCTGATCTGCCCGGTCGATGGCGCCATCAGCCAGTTCGGCCCCATCGAGCACGACCAGATCGTGCAGGCCAAGGGTCATAAATACTCCACCACCGCGATGGTCGGCGGCGACCAGGCGCTGGCCGCGCAGTACCACGACGGCAGCTTCGCCACGATCTACCTCAGCCCCAAGGACTACCACCGCATCCACATGCCCTGCGACGGCCGCCTGACGCGGATGATCTATGTGCCGGGCGATCTGTTCTCGGTCAACCCGGTGACGGCGCGCGGCGTGCCGGGCCTGTTTGCGCGCAACGAGCGGGTGGTGTGCGTGTTCGAGTCGGCGCGCGGCCCGTTCGTGCTGGCCCTCGTCGGCGCGACGATTGTGGGCAGCATGGCGACGGTCTGGCACGGCGTGGTGAACCCGCCGCGCGGCAAGGTGGTGCGCGAATGGCTGTATCCGGTGTCATCAAACAAGCCTGAAGACGCGATTTTCCTGAAGCAGGGCGATGAGATGGGCCGGTTCCTGCTCGGCTCGACCGTGGTCATGCTGTTTCCCAAGGGGCCGCTGCGCTTCAATCCCGACTGGGCGCCGGGCCGGGCGGTGCGGCTGGGCGAGGCGATGGCGGGTTATGGGGTTTCTCCGGCGTCTTCGTGAAGTGGTGGCACCGCGCTGGCCCACACGGTTTTGCGCAGCAGGCTGACATTTCTCAGGCTGCGCCCTGGCTAACTTGAAGGTATTTCATTAAGGAACGAAAGGAGCCTGCCATGCCACGCGGCGACAAATCTGCCTACACCGACAAGCAAAAGCGCCAGGCCGAACACATCGAGGAAGGCTATGAAGACCGGGGCCTGTCCAAGGAGGAGGCGCAAAGCCGGGCCTGGGCCACGGTGAACAAGGAAAGCGGCGGCGGAAAGAAAAGCGGTTCAGGCCGGGGCAAGGCCATGGACACCGAACCGTCGAAGAAAGGCGGGCGCCTGGGCGGTGCTGCCGCTGCCTCTCGCACGCCGGAGCAGCGTTCGGCATCGGCCAAGAAGGCAGCGGCCACCCGCAAGAAGAACGCAGCCAAGGCGTAAGGCGCGCACGCGCGCATGGCTGCCGCAGGGATATCGGCACGGGCGTAAAGTCAGGCTTTGCGCAAACCCCTGTGTCCTTTCTGGAGCCCGCCATGAATGCCCCCCTGCACCGCGAAATTCCCGCCAGCATCCTCGACGCCGCCCAGGCGCTGTCCCAGGTCACCGCCCAGTGGGACGGGGACATCGTGCAGCAGCTCACCGACTACATCGCGATTCCCGCCAAGTCGCCGACCTTCGACCCCGACTGGGCAAAGCACGGCCACATCGACACGGTAATGCGCCATGCCGCCAGCTGGGTGGAGGCGCAGAAGGTCGAGGGCTTGACGCTCGAAGTCGTGCGGCTTGAAGGACGCACGCCGGTGCTGTTCTTCGAGATTCCGGCCACCCGCGCCGATTCGACGCAAACGGTCCTGATGTACGGCCACCTCGACAAGCAGCCCGAATTCACCGGCTGGCGCAATGACCTCAGCCCCTGGGCTGCCAAGTATGAAGACGGCAAGCTCTACGGGCGCGGCGGCGCCGACGACGGCTATGCGGTCTATGCCAGCATCGCCGCCGTGCAGGCGCTCAAAGCCCAGAACGTCTCGCATCCGCGCATCGTCGGCCTGATCGAAACCTGCGAGGAAAGCGGCTCCTACGACCTGCTGCCTTATGTCAAAGCGCTGAAAGACCCGCTCGGCGAGGATGCGCTGGTGGACTGCCTGGACTCGGGCGCCGGCAACTACGACCAGCTGTGGCTGACGTCGTCGCTGCGCGGCATGGCCAGCGGCACGCTCAAGGTGCAGATCCTGACCGAGGGCGTGCACTCGGGCGATGCCTCGGGCCTGGTGCCTTCGAGCTTCCGCATCATGCGGCAGGTGCTCGATCGGCTGGAGGACAGCAAGACCGGTCGGCT
>JAQGNK010000120.1 GCA_028291905.1 Polaromonas sp. | reverse complement strand
TATCCCGCGCGTGATGGACGAGATGGGAAAGCGCAAGCCTGCGGAACTTTGGTTTACGCACATTGAGGGGGGAACACTTACGTTCGGCGAGGCTGCCTCGGATATGCACCGAGTTGCTCAATATTTTTCGGATCTGGGGATCAAGCCGGGGGAGCGGGTAGCAGTTTTCATGCGCAACAGCTGCGACTTTGTGCGTGTCTGGCTGGGGCTTGGACGTTTCGGCGCCGTAGCGGTTCTGCTCAATACAGAACTGCGAGGCGCATTTCTAGCGCACCAGGTCACCAACTCGGCAGTCACCCTCGCCGTTGTCGATGCCGACTTGGTGCCTGTGTTAGAGAGTGTCGATGCAGGCACCCACGATCTGCTCCGTACGGTAGTCGTCGGTGACTTTGCCTCGGAGTCGGTGCGGAGAAAAGATACCATCTCATTTTCCGATTGGCAACGCGCCGGAATTTGGGAAGGTCCTTGGCCGCTCTACCGTGATATTGCCTGCATCATGTACACCTCTGGCACGACAGGACCATCTAAGGGCGTTCTAATGCCGCATGCCCATTGTGCACTGTACGGAGTCGGTGTAATTGAAGCCTTGAAAATTGGCCCGGACGACCGCTACTACATCAATCTGCCGTTAATTCATGCAAATGGTCTGCTTATGCAATTGTGCCCTACCATCCTGGCCGGTATTCCGGCCGTTGTTCGAACACGATTTAGCGCGTCCTCATGGCTCCTGGACTTGCGCAAGTATCAGCCCACTGTCACGAATGTGATGGGGTCAATTGCCGCATTCATTCAATCGGTCCCACCGACAGCGCATGACCGAGATCACAAGCTTGTCAAGATGATTAGCGCCCCAAACATGCCAGCGCATGAGACGGTATTTCGCGAGCGATTCGGGATTCGTGACGTGATCTCCGGCTTCGGAATGACTGAGGTGAACATACCGATCTGGGGACGCCTGGGAAGCTCACTTCCGGGAAAATCGGGTTGGGCTTACAGTCGCTACTTCGAAGTTCGGATTGCCGATCCTGAAACCGATGAACCTATGAAGTCAGGCGAGCAAGGGGAGATCCAAATTCGACCGAAACTGCCGTTCGGGTTTGGTGCCGGCTACTTCAATATGCCCGACCAAACGGTCCAGTCGTGGCGCAATTTGTGGTTTCATACGGGTGATGCGGCAACAATGTCCGAAGACGGCATCGTGACCTATGTCGACCGCATAAAGGACTGCATTCGCCGGCGTGGCGAGAATATTTCTGCAACAGAGGTGGAGGCAGTTGTCGAGAGCCTGCCTGGTGTGAGTGAAGCAGCAGCGTATGCGATAGCTTCAGATATTCCCGGTGCAGAAGACGATCTGGCCTTGGCGATTGTTCCCAAGGAGGGTGAGGAGGTTGACCTGCAGCTTCTCGCACAGCAAGTGGAAGACTTGCTTCCGCGCTTCGCCAAGCCAAGATACCTCAGGATCGTGTCCGATCTGCCCAGAACGGCGACCGGCAAGGTTCAGCGTGCAATGCTGCGCAGGCAGGGAATTGCAGATGCAATTGATCGGGAAATTGTGTAAGCAAACGGGTAATACACCTTAACGCCTGTGGAGAGAAGTTGCTGTCGGATTCAGGTCATCGCCTGACAGTCGCCCGGCGATGATGCAAGAGTCCGGTGAACAGTTGGTCTTTGTGCGTGGGCATAAGCTGCAGCACATCTTTGCCACCAAGACTCCAAGCATCGCTCTAGGTAGAACATTAAATCATGGCGCTTAGTAAGGAATGGCTAGGCAAGGCAGAGTTTTTAAACATTCAAAATTCAATGTATTGCCCACGGCGCATTGACTAAAAATCTAAAAAGAGACATTTTATATGCGCAGACGTACTCTGATACAAGCCGCTACCTCAATATCAATGCCTAGCTTGATTTCAAACGCTTTTGCACAAGATGCTGGCGTAACTGCTCGGGAAATCGTCGTTGGCCAGAACGCAGTGACGAGTGGACCAAGTGGCGAACCGATGCAAGGCTTCAATGCCGGTGCGCGGTTAGCTTTCAATGCAATTAATAGCCAGGGTGGCATACACGGCAGACAAATTCGATATGTCTGTCTAGACGATGGATTGAACATCGAAAAGACAGTGGCTAACTACAAAACCCTGTTGACTGAGCATCACGCGTTTGCATTCTTCGGTGCAATTGGTACCGCAAATACCGCAGCAGCACTGCCCATTCTGAGGGAGAGCAACGCCCCTATGATCGGCTGCCTTAGCGTTGGGGATTCTGTTAGGGAGAAAGCGACAAAAATGGCGTATTTCGTACGAGCTGGCTTCGCACGTGAAGCAGCTCGTCTGGTTGGACAATTGACGTCTATTGGCATTACACGCATTTCTGTAGCCCACTTTGCCGTACCCGGAGGAGTGGAGGTTCTTGGCGCAGTCCGTGCTGCCATCAAGGCACAGAATCCGACTTGGGACGTTGTTCAGTCGGTAAGTATCAAACCTGATGGAAGCGACGTCGTGGAAGCGGGAACTGCTCTCGGAAAGGGAAACGCACAGGCCATTATCATGCAATTGAGTAGCACATTGGTGGCGGAGCTAATCAAATCTGTGCAAAAGACGGGGGCAACCAGGAGTTTTTATGGACTTTCCATTGTGGATGGTGAAGTGGTGGCAAAGGCTTTGGGTTCACAAATTCGCGGCCTCGCGGTCTCCCAAGTCGTTCCTTTTCCATGGAGCCAGTCCGATCCCACGGCGCGGGAATATCGACAACGCATCACAGCACAAAAGTTGCCGATTAACTACTACTCGTACGAGGGGTACATCAATGGCCTGGTAATGATAGAAGCCCTACGGCGCGCTGGAAAGTCACCAACGCGTGAAATCTTGCACACCGTCATGCGCGGCCTCAACGCGAGCATCGGTGGGATGGATTTGGACTTCACATCCAGCTCGACTGGATCACAGTTTGTGGAACTGGTCCACGTCACCACAGACGGGCGATTCGTGCGCTGAAATACTCCTGAATTCGTGACCTGAAATTCCGCTATCAATGTTGGGGGCTAAATCTTCGCCGTAATCCCGCAATATTCCTGTGGTGGTCAAGTAATTTCAGACAGCGTGATAAGTTTCTCGGCTCTCTTCCATTTTGACCTTGCCTTTGATAAACGTATCTCTTGCTGAGTGATTCAATTCAGACAAGGAAAACGGAAATGACGAAAACATCAAGGGCGCGCTACACGCTCGAATTCAAGCAGGAAGCGGTCAGACTTGTGGAGCGTTGGCAAAGCATTGCGGCGGCTGCCAGAACGCTGGGTGTGGTTGACCAGACGCGCAATCGTTTAGTCCCCATCCCCCGCAATCAATTTTTTTAGCGTCACAATGAGCACCTGACAGCCACATCTACAAGTCTCAATCTGCGACACCGACGTAAGCGAAAAGTAGAATTCTGACCTTTTTGGTTGGTATGGACAAGAGCAAGCTGAGCGATGAAGAGTGGGCCAAGCTGGCAGGGGTCCTGAAGAAAACTCCCGGCATTCGAAGAGGATGCGAGGCGACTTGCCGCCGCTTTGTAGAGGCAGTACTGTGGATTTTGCGCGCAGGCGCGCTAGTAGCGGCTTCTACCGGACTGATTTGGACACTGGAACAGCGTCTTCAAGCGTTTTGCCTGTTTGATGCCGGTTTGAAGTTTGGGACAAGATGCTGGCCCATGTATCAGCCTAGGCTGACTTGGAGAATGTCTGCATCGACAGCACCGTGGTTCGGGCGCATGCATGCGCTGCGGGCTCTGCCACGAGCAACGCGACTGCCGAGGCGCTGGGCCGTTCGCGCGGTGGTTTTAGTTGCAAGATGCACGTGCTCACAGATGCACTGGGCTTGCCCGTACGCTTCATTTTCACGGGAGGTCAGCCGGCCCATGTTACCCAAGCGATCCCCCTCGTGAAGAACATTGGCAGCACGGCCGCGCTGTTGGCTGACAAGGGGTATGCGCCAACGCCCTGCTTGACTAGCTCGGGCAGCGTGGTATCGCGGCGGTAATACCGCCCAAGAGCAACCGCAAAGAACAAAGAAGCTGCGACTGATACCAATCCCGATGGATAAAGAACCAATGACCGCAATCGAAATCTGAGCGTTATTAGTAAGCAACCAGCAAACCTTGTTTTTACCCACAAGTTTTCTTCTTGACGCAATGAGTTAGTGATTTGCCTGTTGTCTTGCCAACGGATTTGCCGTTATTCCGTTGATCTGTAGAACGGGACACGCGGCAGGCTGACATGATCAACTCACGGACTGTAGTGCAAGGGCAGGACATCGTGGCCAAGGAGCTCAGCTGGATAGACCGGGAACTGCACGAAGGCGCTTTCCAGGATGCTCGTCTGCTTCAGCGGCTGCGGGTATTGCTTGGACAATTCGCCCAGGCTCCGGGCCAGAGCATTAGCTTGGTATGCCAAGACTGGGCCAATACCAAAGCTGCGTATCGCTTTCTGAGCAATGCGCGGGTCAGCGAAGCCGACATCCTTGCCGGGCATTTTGACGCTCCGCGCCAGCGCATCGCCGCGACCCACGAGGCGCCGGTATTGATGCTGCACGACACGACCGAGTTCTCCTGGCAGCGTGAGATCGCCCAAGCCGTCGGGGTGCTCGGCAAGACCAATTCTGGCCGGGATGCCGAGAGACGCGTGCGCCAGCACACGGTATGCGGGCTACTCATGCATTCGAGCCTGGCCGTTACCAGGGAAGGGCTGCCTCTGGGCTTGGCGGCGATGGTCAGGACAGGCTCGCCAGTGGGCGCATGTCGATGTCGTTCACCTCAACCCGGAAACCCCACACATCAAGGAGCCTCAAAACACGCAAAAAGCAGCCTGACTCACATCACTTCAGGCGACAACTTCCTTGACAGCCACTGGAAACGCGTCAGCGCCCGCCAGTTACTCAGGCTGTACCCAATGACCAACGCATGGGCGATTTGGCCGAGATTTGGCCCAGCACGGCGTGCAGCCACATGTGCATTTCGTCAAGAACCGGGTGCGTTCGCAATTGCCGCTGGCTTCGTCGCAACTCCGCGCTGTGCCCTCGAACGTCGGATTCCACCGCACAGATGAAAACACAATTCCGAGTACGGATTTACCCTATTGACCCCTCAATACAAAATGGAATAATATACCAACGCGTCGGTTTATTATTAAATTCGACCAGATCAAGGATGCGTAGCGGTAAGCCAAAAAAGCTCTACAGAATGGTTGTGGGAA
>JAQGNK010000074.1 GCA_028291905.1 Polaromonas sp. | reverse complement strand
GATTGCCCCAATTTTGCCTTCAAACCTGACTCCTCTTGGCGCGCTGCCGTCGCGCTTTCGCCGCCAGCGCGTGCTCATCATCGGCTGCGGCGATGTCGGCCTGCGTGTGGCCCGCCAGTTGCCTGCGCGGCTCAAGGTGATGGCGCTCACCTCGTCAGCTGAAAAAGTGTCCGATTTGCGAGAAGCCAAAATCATGCCGCTGCTCGGAAACCTGGACCAGCCGGCAACCCTGCGCCGGCTCGCCGGGCTGGCGACCAGGGTGGTGCATCTGGCGCCACCGCCCGGCCACGACCCGAAATGGCGCAATGATCCGCGTACCCATGCGCTGCTGCGCGCCCTGCGTCTGCGCAGCCTGCCGCACTCTCTGGTCTATGGCTCGACCAGCGGAGTCTATGGCGACTGCGGCGGCGAGCGGGTCGATGAAACCTGGCGCCTGTGCCCGCACACGCCGCGCTCGCAGCGCCGGGTCGATGCCGAAGCCCATGTTCGTCTGTTCGGCCGGGCCAGTGCCACGCCAGTGCATATCCTGCGTATTCCCGGCATTTACGCCGCCGACCGCGAAGGCGGCACGCCGCATGGCCGGCTGCTCAAGGCAACGCCGGTGCTGCGTGCCGAGGACGATGTGTACACCAGCCATATTCACGCCGACGACCTGGCTCGCGCCTGCCTGGCAGCGCTCTGGCGTGGCAAGCCGCAGCGCGTGAGCAACGTCTGCGACGACACGCAGTTGCTGATGGGCGACTACTTCGACCTGGCGGCCGATATCTACCAGCTGCCCCGGCCGCCGCGCGTGGCGCGCAGCACGGCCAACGAGCAGCTGCCGCTGATGCTGCTGAGCTTCATGAGCGAGTCGCGCCGGCTGGACAACCGGCGCATGAAGCAGGAGCTGCGGCTCGTGCTGCAATACCCGACGGTGAACGAGGGCTTGCGCGGGCTGCCGGCCGTCTCGAAACCTCTTGGGCGAATGGGCCAGGCATGAAGCAGGTTTTTTATCTGAAATAATAGAAAATTACGCTTGCAGCGCATGTACAGCTTGCGCAAGCAGCTATAAAATGAATAGCATGCCAGTTTGCTTTCATCAAGCCGCCGAGCGGCTGTCTTAACCGCTAACCGGCTTGTGAATCAGCCGAAAAGGCTTATATCACTCACAGTGCGACAATATTGAGCTAAATGACCTCTTCTTTTTCCAATCTTTCGCTGGCTGAACCGCTGGCACGCGCCGTAGCCGAAATGGGCTACGAAACCATGACCCCCATCCAGGAGCAGGCCATTCCGGTCGTCCTGCAGGGCAAAGACGTGATGGGTGCTGCCCAGACCGGCACCGGCAAGACCGCTGCTTTCGCGCTGCCTTTGCTGCAGCGCATGATGAAGCATGAGAACCCCTCCACCTCGCCGGCGCGCCATCCGGTGCGGGCACTGGTGCTGCTGCCGACCCGTGAGCTGGCTGTCCAGGTTGCAGAGCAGGTCAAGCTCTACGCCAAATACACCAACCTGAACAGTGCGGTGGTATTTGGCGGCATGGACATGAAGCCGCAAACACTGGAACTCAAAAAAGGCGTGGAAGTGCTGGTGGCCACGCCGGGGCGCTTGCTCGATCACATCGAAGCCAAGAACACAGTGCTGAACCAAGTGGAGTACGTGGTGCTTGACGAGGCCGACCGCATGCTCGACATCGGCTTCCTGCCCGACCTGCAGCGCATCCTGAGCTACCTGCCCAAGCAGCGCATCACGCTGCTGTTCTCCGCCACCTTCTCGCCCGAGATCAAGCGCCTGGCGGCCAGCTTTCTGCAAGACCCGGTGACGATTGAAGTGGCGCGCTCCAATGCCACCGCCGCCAACGTCGAGCAGCATTTCTACAGCGTCGGCGCCGACGACAAGCGCCGTGCGCTGCACCAGATCCTCAAGGCGCGCGGCATGAAGCAGGCGTTTGTCTTCGTCAACAGCAAGCTCGGCTGCGCTAAGCTGGCCCGTTCGCTGGAGCGCGAAGGCCTGAAAACCACCGCATTGCATGGCGACAAAAGCCAGGACGAGCGGCTCAAGGCGCTGGAGTCGTTCAAAAGCGGTGAAGTTGATCTGCTGGTCTGCACCGACGTGGCGGCACGCGGTCTGGACATCAAGGACGTGCCGGCGGTGTTCAATTTCGACGTGCCTTTCAACGCCGAAGACTATGTTCACCGCATCGGCCGCACTGGCCGTGCGGGCGCCTCGGGTCTGGCGGTGAGTTTTGTCGCCGGCAGTGACCAGCGCCTGGTAGCCGACATTGAAAAACTCATCAAGACCAAGATCGAGCTGGAGCCGATGGAGTTCGAGGAGGACACGCCGCGCATCAGCCAGCAGGGCCGCATCAACGACGGGCGGCGCATGTACCGCGATGGTGAAGAGGACGGCGCACTACTGCCGGAGTCACAGCAGCCACGGGAACGCACCGAGCGCCGGGAGCGTCGCGAATATTTGCCGCACCGCCAGCCAGCCGCATCGCGCGATCCTTTCTTTGATCGACCTTATGAGCCGAGCGCCGCGCCAGACGCGCAGCCTTCCTGGGAAGCTGCCGCCAAGGGCGGCGCTGCTCGCAGTGGTGTGTCGGCCAACATCAAGCCGAAGAAAAAAATCGCCGCACTGTTCAAGTCATCCTGATGCCTTGTTGAGCTGTCCTGCAGAGTAAAACTTGCCCACCGGCCTTCACCGGGCCGCGTTGCTGCCGTCCATTCCGCTGTTCGTCAGCTCTCCCCTACGGCACCTGATGGGACTGTCCGGTTCACGCAAATCCACCAGCGCTTGTACGCTAGCGCCATGATGGATAAACCCCCTACACGCTCCCATACCTGGTCCGCCCTTGGGCTTTCTGTGCTGCAGAGGATTTACCGGCCTTTGTGGCGGGCTGTGAACCAATGGCTCGATGCCGACGGAATGCGCATGAGCGCAGCCATGTCTTTTTACGGCATTCTCAGCCTGGCGCCGCTGCTGGTGCTGCTGGTGGCTGTCATGGGCTGGTGGCTGGACCGCAGCTTTATCGAAAGCAGCCTTATCGCCCAGATTCGCAGTGTCATCGGCGAGCAGGGCGCTCAAGTTGTGCAGCAAGCCATGACCAGCGCCAAGGAACCTTCCGAAGGCATCACGGCATCTTTGTTTGCGTTTGGATTGTTGATATCCGGCGCAACCGGTGTGTTTGCAGAACTGCAGAATGCCTTTGAGCGACTGTGGCGACAAGGCAGCGGTGAAACACCCAAGCAAAAGTGGTGGTACAGCGCCAGCCTGCGCTTGCGCGGTGTCGCCTACATTCTGGCCTTGGGCTTTTTGCTACTGATATCTCTGGCGGTATCGACCCTTTCCAACTTTATCTCGGGCTGGGCGGGCACTTATCTACCCATCGACAAGGTGGTCTGGGTACTCAATGAAGTGGTTTCGATTGCTTTTTGCGTTGCCTTGTTTTTGAGCCTGATGCGCATGAGTTCCGGTCCCAAGCCTTCTCTGCGTTTCCTGATGATGGGTGCGGTAGCCGGGGCCATTCTTTTTCAGGTCGGCAAGTACCTGATGGCCTATTACCTCTCCACGGCTGCCGTCGTATCAGCCTATGGGGCGGCCGGCTCGCTGGTGGTGATCCTGATGTGGATTTATTTCTCTTCTGGCGTGCTGCTGCTGGCCGCCAGCATGGCGCGTGCATGGGCTGACGAGGCTGCCCTAGCTGAGAGTGAGGCGCCAGCAGCTTTGATCACGTAAGGTTTGCGTTACTTTGGACGCAAGTCCAATGGCGACTCCTTCATCGCTGTTGCCATTTATTTTCCTGGAACCTGGGCCTGCTCGCACGGCACCTGGATCAGTTCATATTCACCTGTATTTCCCACCAGTCTGGCGGCGGTAAGGCAGCCGCCCCAG
>JAQGNK010000054.1 GCA_028291905.1 Polaromonas sp. | reverse complement strand
GTCCTCGGTCAGGCTCTGCACGTCGAAGGCCACGCCGTTGCCTTCCTTGATCAGCACCTCGACGGCGCGGCGGCTGAAGCAGGTGCCCACGCCGGCGCTGGGCACCTGGCCGGCCAGCGCTTCGCGCACCACCACGTCCTTGCCGTGCATCTCGGCGAATTCGTCGAGGTAGTGGCCGCCGGTGAACTCGTGCCACTTGCGCGGCAGCGGATAGACCGGCACCTGGATCAAATCCTTGCGGCCGACCAGGTAGTTGAAGACCCGCAGCTCGCTTTTGGACAGCACATCTTCCGAGTCGTGCAGGATGAAGCCCTCGAACTTCAGGCCGGCGCGCTGCTCGAACTGCAGGATGGCGTCGAGCACGTTGTTCAGGCAGTCGGCCTTGCTGGTCGGGCCCGGACGGGCGCACACCACCTTGTGGACATTCGGAAACCTGGCCTGCACCTCGTCGACTTCGCCCTGCGTCAGCGCATCGTTGGGGTAGGTGCCGACGAAGATATGGTAGTTCTCGTAGTCCAGCGTGGTCGCGGCCAGCTCGGCCATCTTGCCGATCACGCCGAACTCCTGCCAGGCCGGCACCATCACCGCCAGCGGCTTTTCGTCAATCTCGTAGAGCGCGCTGGATTCGAGGGGCCGGTGGCGCCCATAAACCGTCAACCCGCGCCAGATGCGCCGGCTCCAGTACACCAGGTCAATAAAAAGATCATCCACGCTGCTGACGAAGATGATGACGGCCAGCACCAGCGCCACATATTTCAGACCGTAGAGATAAAGGGAAAAAGCATCGATCAGCCACATGACGCGTCCTTGCTCGGCTTGGCTGCGTGCTTCATCAGTGCGCGCTCCGGGACCAGCAGGCGCCGTCGCCGGTTGCTGAAATTCCAGGGCCAGCCAGCGCATCGGGCGCAGCGCTCCAGTGCGCATGCAAGTCCTGGGCGTCTGGGGCAGCGCCGCTGTCAAGCTCCACCACGAAGACGATTTCCCCGCCGAAGCGGCCCACCCCCAGCGACTCGATCAGCGCCTGCTCTTTTTCGGCCGACTCCAGCCGTATGAAGCAGATCGCCTGCTTTTCGCCGTAGTGCATGGCGGTGAGCACATCGAGGCGGGCGATGGTTCCGAATTTTTCGCACAGCCGATGCACGGCAGGCTTCAAGGTGGCTACATCCCGGCAGCGGTGCTGCAGCGTGTCAAGCGCGGTCATGGGTATCCCTTCTCTGGTGTTACTTCTTGCATGGGTGGATGGTTCACTTGTCAGTGCTGGCCTACATCCAAAATTAACTTGAAGCGCTGGTTACCCCAGTTGATAAAGCGCAAGTGAAAATCAGATTTGCTGGGCCTTCAGCCTGCCCGGTCAGGCAAAAAATAACAGCGGCGCAAGACTGCGGGGATGCAGCCGCAAAGGCCGCAAGGGTGGGCGCTGCAGAGTCAAATGGCCTGCACTTGACATTGCACAAACGCGCTCAATTTGCCTGCGCCGCCCGCCGCCGGCGCTGCCAAAAGGCCTTATAGACTGTGGCTGCGCGGCCCTGCGTGCAGCATGAAACGCCCGAAAATGCCTGTCAGGCGCGCTATTTCTTCTTACAGTGCCAATTCTTTATTTCTGACAATGGACGGTTTTAATGAAAAAGAAAATCCTTCTCGTTTTCGGCACCCGCCCCGAAGCCATCAAGATGGCCCCGCTGGTGAGGGCGCTGCAGGCGCAGCCGGCCTTCGAGGTCCGGGTCTGCGTCACGGCGCAGCACCGGCAGATGCTCGACCAGGTGCTCGGGCTGTTCGACATCCGGCCCGAGTTCGATTTGAACCTGATGAAACCCGGCCAGGACCTCTATGACATCACCAGCGGCGTGCTGCTCGGGCTCAAGGCCGTGCTGGCCGAATGGCGGCCCGATGCGGTGCTGGTGCATGGCGACACGTCCACCACCTTCGCCGCCACGCTGGCGGCTTTTTACCAGCGCATCCCGGTCGGCCATGTGGAAGCGGGCCTGCGCACCGGCAACCTGTATTCGCCGTGGCCCGAAGAGGCCAACCGCAAGCTCACCAGCGCGCTGGCGCACTGGCATTTCGCCCCGACGCCGACCTCGCGCGGCAACCTGCTGCGCGAAGGCATCGCACCTGAGAGCATCCATGTCACCGGCAACACCGTGATTGACGCCTTGCTCCAGGTGCGGGAGAAAATTGTCAACAGCGCCGCCCTGCGCCAGCAGTTCGAGGCCGACTTCAGCTTCCTCGACCCGGCCCGCCGGCTGGTGCTGGTGACCGGCCACCGGCGCGAAAACTTCGGCGAGGGCTTCGAGCAGATCTGCCAGGCGCTGGCCCGCATTGCCAGGAACAATGCCAATGTTCAGGTGGTCTATCCGGTGCACCTCAACCCGCAGGTGCAGGAGCCGGTCAAACGGCTGCTGGGCGGCGTGGACAACGTGCATCTGATCGCGCCGCTGGACTACCTGCCTTTTGTCTATCTGATGGACCGCAGCACCCTGATCCTGACCGACTCGGGCGGCATCCAGGAAGAAGCGCCGTCGCTGGGCAAGCCGGTGCTGGTGATGCGGGACACCACCGAGCGGCCCGAAGCGGTCGAGGCCGGCACCGTGCGGCTGGTGGGCACCAATGCCGACGAGATCGCCAGCCAGGCCGGCCTGCTGCTGGGCAATGCCGACGCCTACCAGGCCATGGCCTTTGCCCACAATCCCTACGGCGACGGCTTTGCCTGCGAGCATATTGCGCGCGCGCTGCTGGCCGATAAAAGCCTGTTTCCGCCCACGCCCGAAACCCCATGCCGCAGCACCCCCCATCTGGCAACCCTTCCTTGAACCCGGCATCCACATCGGCGGCAACGTCAGCGCCGGCCGCCCTGCGCCAGGCACTGCACCAGCTGGCCATGGCCGAGCGCATCGCCCGCATCGGCAGCTGGACGCTTGACCTGCGGCGCGAGCAGCTGGCCTGTTCGGGCGAATTCGCGGCCATCCTGGAGCTGGGGGCGGATGCGGCCGTCACGCTGGCCGACCTGCAGGGCCGACTGGCGCCGGAATGCCGCGAGCGCTTCAAGCTGCTGCTGCAGCAGTGCAGCCGGCATGGCATTGCCTTTGACGAAGAACTGCAGATCGACACTGTCGCTTCAGGCCGGCTCTGGGTGCGCATGGCCTGCGAAGCGGTGCAGAACAAGCGCGGCCAGGTCAAGGGGCTGCAAGGCGTGCTGCAGGACATCTCGGCGCAAAAGCAGGCCCTGCAGGAAAGAGTCCACCTGACGATGCGGCTGACCAACACTCTGGCCAGCATCAGCGAGCCGTTCGTCACGCTGGACCGCCAGTGCTGCTTCACCTACCTCAATACCGAGGGCGAAAAACTGCTGCGCCACGCCAGCCGCGAGTTGCTGGGCAAGGAAATCTGGCAGGTTCTGGTCAATGACAAGAACCAGCGCCTGCGCCAGCAGCTCCAGCGCTCGGTCGCCACCGGCCGCCAGGTCGAATTCGAGGACTTCTACCCCGGCCTGGGCAAGTGGCTCGAAGCACGGGCCTATCCGTTCGCCGAAGGCCTGGCGGTGTACCTGCGGGATGTGAGCACCCGGCGCAAGTCCCAGGAGCAGCTGATGCTGCTGGAAACCTGCATTTCAAGGCTCAACGACATCGTGGTCATCGCCGAGGCCCTGCCCGACAGCGCGCAGGTGCCCTATATCGTGTTCGTCAACGAGGCTTTCGAGCAGCACACAGGCTACAGCCGCCATGAAGTGCTGGGGCAGACACCGCGCAAGCTGTTCGGCCCGCTGGCGGCGCCGGACGAGTTGAAGCAGCTGGCCAAGTCGCTGATGCGCAAGCAGCCGACGCGCCGCGAGCTGATGATCTACCGCAAGGACGGCAGCTGCTTCTGGCTTGAGCTGGACATTGTGCGGGTCAACGCGCCCGCGGGCGAGCTGACCCACTGGGTGGCGGTGGGCCGCGACATCACCCAGCGCAAGACCTCGGCCGACGCGATCCACCAGCTGGCCTTCTACGACCCGCTGACCGGCCTGCCCAACCGGCTGCTGCTGCTGAACCGGCTGGAGCAGGTGATGAGCCAGAGCGCCGAGACACGGCCCCAGGGCGCGCTGATGTTCATCGACGTGGACAAGCTCAAGGCGCTCAACGACACGCTGGGCCACCACAAGGGCGACCTGCTGCTGCAGCAGGTCGCCGTGCGGCTGGTCGGCTGCGTGCAGGAGACCGACACGGTGGCGCGGCTGGGCGGCGACGAATTCGTCGTGATGCTCGAAGACCTGGGCGACGATGCGGCCCACGCCACCAAAACAGCCCGCACCCTGGGCGAGAAGATGCTGGCCGCCTTGCGCGAGCCCTTCGATCTGGCAGGACATGCCCACTACACCACCTCCAGCATCGGCGTGACCTGGCTCAACAGGCCCGATGACAGCGTGAGCGAAGTGCTCAAGCAGGCCGACCTGGCGATGTACCAGGCCAAGACCACCGGCCGCAATGCGATGTGCTTTTTCAACCCCGAGATGCAGGCGGCCGTCAATGCCAGCGCGGCGGTCAACTCGGACCTTCACATTGCCCTGCGCCAGCAGCAATTTCTGCTTTACTACCAGCCACAGATCGACCGCCAGGGCCGCATCACCAGCGTCGAGGCGCTGCTGCGCTGGCAGCACCCCTGGCTCGGGCTGGTGGATCCGGCCGACTTCATCCGGGCGGCAGATGAAACAGGACTTATCCTGCCGCTTGGCCAGTGTGCTCTGGAGGCCGCCTGCGACCAGC
>JAQGNK010000039.1 GCA_028291905.1 Polaromonas sp. | reverse complement strand
CTGACGCTGCTGGCGCTGGTGCTGGCCATCGGCCTGGTGGTCGATGACGCCATCGTGATGCTCGAGAACATCTTCCGCCATATCGAGGAAGGCATGGACCCGTTCTCGGCTGGTATCAAGGGCGCGCGCGAGATCGGCTTTGCCATCATCACCATGACCGCCACGCTGGTGGCGGTGTATGCGCCGCTGGCCTTCACGCCGGGGCGCACCGGCCGGCTGTTCGTCGAGTTCGCGCTGGCGCTGGCCGGCGCGGTGGTGGTGTCGGGCTTTGTCGCGCTGACGCTCACGCCCATGCTGTGCACCCAGCTGCTCAAGCACAACCCCAAGCCCAACCGCTTCGACCGCGCCATGGAGCGGGCGCTGACCGGCATTTCAGACCGCTACGGCGCATTGCTGCGCTGGCTCGTGACGGCGCGCTACCAGCCGCTCGCCGGCGACCGGCGCCTGCGCCAGCGCGTGAAAAGCGGGGTGCTGCAAGCGCGCTGGCTGGTGCTGGCGGTCATGCTGGCCAGCGGCGCGGCCATCGTGGCAGTGTTCCCGACCATGAAGCAGGAACTCTCGCCGATGGAAGACCGGGGCGTCATCCTGGCCACCGTCAACGCGCCCGACGGCTCCACGCTCGACTACACCAACCGCTATGCCCAGGCGGTGGAAAAGATGGGCCAGCCCTTCAAGGAATTCGACCGCATCTTCGCCAATGTCGGCAACCCGACGGTGGCGCAGGCCAGCGTGGTCTACCGCACCGTGGACTGGGACGAGCGCACCCGCTCGACCATGGACATGGCCAGGGAGCTGCAGCCCAAATTCAATGCGCTGCCCGGCGTGACGGCGTTTCCCATCACCCCGCCGTCGCTGGGCCAGGGCTTTCGCGAGCGGCCGCTCAACTTCGTCATCCAGACATCCGACAGCTACCAGAACCTGAACGCCGTGGTGCGCCAGATGCTTGACGAGATGGCGAAGAACCCCGGCATCGTCTCGCCCGACGTGGACCTGCGGCTCAACAAGCCCGAGTTGCGCATTTCCGTGGAGCGCGACAGGGCAGCCGATCTCGGCGTCAGCGTCGAAGTCGTGGCCAAAGCCATCGAAACCCTGCTCGGCGGGCGCAACGTGACCCGCTACAAGCGCGATGCCGAACAGTACGACGTGATCGTGCAGACGCAGGCCAGCGGCCGCAGCACGCCCGACGACATCGACCGCATCTATGTGCGGGGCCGAAATGACGCCATGATTCCGCTGTCCGCCCTGGTGACGGTAAAGGAAAGCGTCTCGCCCCGAGAGCTGAACCACTTCGGACAGCGCCGCTCGGTCTCCATCACCGCCAGTCTGGCCGCTGATTACTCGCTGGGCGAAGCACTCACCTTCATGGACCAGGCGGCGGCCAAGGTGCTCAAGACCGGCTACAGCACCGACCTGAACGGCACGTCGCGCGAATTCAAAAATTCGCAGGGTGCGCTGGTGATTGTGTTCGTGCTGGCGCTGGTGTTCATCTTCCTGGTGCTGGCGGCGCAGTTCGAGAGCTTCATCGACCCGCTGGTCATCATGCTGTCGGTTCCGCTGTCGATGATCGGCGCGCTGTTGGCACTCAAGTGGAGCGGCGGCTCGCTCAACGTGTACTCGCAGATCGGCCTGATCACGCTGGTGGGGCTGATCACCAAGCACGGCATCTTGATTGTCGAGTTCACCAACCAGCTGCGCGCGCAGGGCATGGAGATGATCGATGCGCTGGTGAAGGCGTCGTCGCAGCGGTTGCGGCCGATTTTGATGACCACCGGCGCTATGGTGCTGGGCGCCTTGCCGCTGGCGCTGGCGCATGGCGCGGGAGCTGAAAGCCGCATCCAGATCGGCTGGGTGATCGTGGGCGGCATGTCGCTGGGCACCTTGCTGACGGTGTTTGTGGTGCCGACCATGTATGCGCTGTTTGCGCGCCGCAAGGTGCCGGGCGCGAACACGGCCGAGGCAAAAGATCAGGCGGCGCTGCAGCCTCATGAAGGCGATCTGATCGCCAAATAGGCCGCTCAGTTCAGTCGCGGGTTTTATCAAGCTAAAAAGGCCTGTGACGCAGGCAGTGCATGCGCCAACTGCTATTAATTAAATAGCAATAAAGATGCGTGCGAAACCGCTGTCTGGCAGCGCGCCTGGCGCGTCAGGGCTTTGAACAGCTGGCAAGGGCGCTGAAAAATACCTGAAGGAATATTGAAGTGCCGATGCTGCCAGTCAGCGAAATTGCGCGCTAGATCACGCCGTCGAACATCATCACATCGACCGCATCGCCCGCCGCCACGTTGCCCTGGCCGTGGTGCAGCACGATCAGGCCGTTGGCCTCTGCCATCGAGCGCAGCACGCCCGAGCCCTGGTTGCCAGTGGTGCTGGCCTGCAGGCTTCCGTCCGGCAGGGTGGTCACCCGGCCGCGCTGGTATTCGGTGCGGCCAGGCTTCTTGCGAATCGCTTCAGCGCTGCGGGCCTTGAGCAGCAGCGGCAGCTCTGCGGTCGCACCCATCATCTGCAGCAGGGCGGGGCGCACAAATGCAAGGAAGGTGACCATCACCGCGACCGGATTGCCCGGCAGGCCGAACATCACGGCAGCCTTCGGTTTACTATTATTTTCATAGCTGCTTGCGGAGCTGCCGCCTGCGCCAGAGGCCGATTTGATGCTTGAAATGCTGCCCACCGCCATCGGGCGGCCGGGCCGCATGGCGATGCGCCAGAAGGCCACGTCGCCGAGCTTTTTCATCATGGCCTTGGTGTGGTCGGCCTCGCCGACGCTGACGCCGCCCGAGGTGATGATGGCGTCGGCCTGCGCGGCGGCGGCCCGGAAAGCCGCTTCCAGCAGCGCCGGGTCGTCGCGCACCACGCCCATGTCGATGACCTGGCATCCCAGCCGGCTGAGCAGGCCGAAGACGGTGTAGCGGTTGCTGTCGTACACCGCGCCTTCCCGCGGCGGCTCGCCCAGCGACAGGATTTCATCGCCGGTGGAGAAGTAGGCCACCCGCAGCGGCCGGACCACCTTCAAGTCTTCAAGGCCCAGAGAGGCCGCCAGGCCAAGCCGGGCGGGCGTGACCAGCTCACCTTTTCTCAGCGCCGGCTGGCCCTGCGTCAGGTCTTCGCCGCGCAGCCGGCGGTTGTCGCCAGGCTGCAGCAGGCCGGCGGGAATCGTGATGCTGTCCACCTGACCGTATTGGCTCAAGGTGACGAACTCCTGCGGCGCCACCGTGTCCAGGCTGGCCGGCATCACCGCGCCGGTCATGATCCTGACGCACTGGCCGCGCTGCACGCTGCCCTGCCAGGCCTTGCCCGCCATCGCCGTGCCCACCACCTGCAAGACCAGCGCCTGGTTCGGCGGCAGCGCAGCATGCGAGGTGTCAAGCGTGGAGGCGCCACTCCCCGGCCCGACAGGGCCGCGGGGCTGGCTTTGCCAGGCCGCAGGCGCAGCGGCCCCCTCGGGGCTGAAGGCTGCGGCTCCGAGCCCGCCTGCCCGGGCTTGGACGGCCTGCAGATGCGCCGCCTCTGGCGACGTGGCGCCCTGCAAGGGCAGCGCACCACACGCAGTGGGGAGCGTGGGGGCCAATTCCTTGCCCGCAAAGGCATAGCCGTCCATGGCCGAGTTGTCGTGCGGCGGCACGTCCAAAGGCGAAATGACATCCGCCGCCAGCACGCGGCCCAGGGTTTCAAGCAGTGGCAGCGCCAGCGCCTCTTGCACCGGCACCACCAGGCGCGACAGAAAATCCCGCACGCCGTCAGCAGTCATGGCCTGCGGGTCATAGCCCTGCAGTTCGGCGGCGATCTGCTCAAGCGTCTTCATGGCTGGCGCGCTTCCAGCTGATGCAGCTCGGCCAGCGTGTTGGCGTTGGAAAAGCCGTGGGCGTCGTCGCCGGGCTGGTCAAACGGCACGACGACGGTTTTATGCTGCGCCGTCCAGGCGTCGATCTTGCGTCCGCCGGCCTGGGTGAACCGCGCCAGGCTTTCCAGCATGCCGGTTCCCATCAGGCAGAACACCGGCTGCGGCCGCAACTGGCCGTCTTCCTCGCGCGCCGCCGCCACGGCGAAGTCGGCCTCTTCCCGCGCCATGGCGCCTGCCATGCGGGCCACCAGGTCATGCGGAAACAGCGGCGTGTCGCAGGGAACCGTGAGCAGGTAAGGCGTTTCGCAGCGCTCCAGCGCGGTGATGAAGCCGGCCAGCGGCCCGGCATAGTCGCCCAACCCCGTGCTGTCGGGCCAGACCGGCGCGCCGAAGGACTCATAGGCGGCCAGGTTGCGGTTTGCATTGATCATGACCTCGCCGACCTGGGGCGACAGCCGCATCAGGGTGTGCAGAGCCAGCGGCACGCCGTTGAAGTTCTGCAGCCCCTTGTCGGCCCCGCCCATGCGCGAGCCCCGGCCGCCGGCGAGGATCACGCCGGTGATGGCTTCTGCATGCAAGGGAGTCGTCATGTTCATGGTCATCAACATTTCCTAAAAGTTCGCATCAAGCGAAAAAGCAAGCCTGGGAATGGTCGGCTTTGTTAGGCCGGGGTAGCGCAGTACGCGCACCAGCAAACGTGGGGACAAGTCCAACCCAGCCAGGGCCGCGGAACTGGCTTTGCCAGGCCGCAGGCGCAGCAGCCCCCTCGGGGGACAGCGCATTACACGAAGTGAAAAGCGTGGGGGCAACATCACCCTCCGATGTAGCTCATTTCAACCCGCTTCGCCGCGCTTGCCGGGCTGGCGTCCGGCGGCAATCCAGCACGCAATTCCGAATAGCGGTCCGACCGCGCCTGCCATATCAGGCCGATGGCCGCCGCGATCTGCTCGTCATCATGCTGGCTGCGCAGCAGGGCGCGCAAGTCATGGCCCTGGCTGGCGAACAGGCATAAAAACAGCTTGCCTTCGGTCGAGAGCCGCGCCCGGTTGCATTCGCCGCAAAACGCATGGGTCACGCTGCTGATGACGCCGACTTCGCCCCCGCCGTCCAGGTAGTGCCAGCGCTCGGCGGTCTCGCCGCTGTGGTTCGGGTCGATGGCGACCAGGGCAAACTCGGCCCGCAGCCGTTCGATCACCTGGCTGGAGGGCAGCACCTCGTCCATGCGCCAGCCGTTGGTGGCGCCGACATCCATGTATTCGATGAAGCGCAGCACCGCGCCCGAATGGCGGAAATGCCGCGCCATCGGCAAAATCTGGTCGTCGTTGGTGCCGCGCTTGACGACCATGTTGATCTTCAGCGGCGCCAGCCCCGCCTGCTGCGCCGCGTCAATGCCTTTCAGCACATCGGCCACCGGAAAATCCACATCGTTCATGCGCCGGAAGATGGCGTCGTCCAGCGCGTCCAGGCTGACGGTGACGCGCTGCAGTCCGGCATCCTTCAGCGACCGGGCCTTCCGGGCGAGCAGCGAGCCGTTGGTAGTCAGGGTAATGTCCAGCGGCTTGCCGGCGGGCGTTTGCAGCCGCGCCAGCATCCCGATCAGCACTTCAAGGTTTTTGCGCAGCAGCGGCTCACCGCCGGTGAGCCGGATTTTCTCGACGCCGTGGGCGACGAAGATTTTTGCCAGCCGGCTGATTTCCTCAAAGCTCAGCAGCGAGCTTTGGGGCAAAAAAGTGTAGTTCTTGTCGAAAATTTCGCTCGGCATGCAGTAGTTGCAGCGAAAGTTGCAGCGGTCCGTGACGCTGATGCGCAGGTCGCGCAGCGGCCGGCCCAGGGTGTCGCCGAGCAAGCCGGTGGGTGCCAGGAACCGGGCCGGAACAGTGGGCACCCGGCTGGCGTAGCGCAGGTCGGCCAGGGGAATGATCTTGGTGGATTTGTCTGTCATGGTGATGGGCTTTGGGGCGAATTTACTCCATTGACCATGCTTTCCCTTGCCGGCAAGACTTTATCCCGACGCGAGGGACGCGAATGCCGGGCGTCCTGGCGGCATGCCAGCGCGCCCCGGCACGCGGCTGCGCTTATTTCTGCAGGTTGCCGTTCGAGCCGATGATGGTCAGGTCAACGCCGCCCCAGCCCTTGCGCGCCTGGCTGCCGTAGTTGACGGAGATGCCGCCCATGTTGTATTCGCCCATGGTTTTCAGCGAAGCCAGAACCTTTTCCCGAGTGGGGTTGGCGCCAGCGCGCCGAACCGCCTCGGCGGCGATTTTGGCCCCCAGGAAACCTTCCATGCTGATGAACGACAGTGGCATTTTGGGGTCATAGGCCTTCATGGCGGCCTGGTATTCGGTAATGACTATCTTGTTGGAGGTGAACGGATAGGGGGTCGCCTGGCTCAGCACGATGCCGCGTGTCTTTTCCGTGCCGGCCACCTTGACCAAGTCGCTGTGCACCAGCGTGGACATGCCATAAAGCTGCACCAGGCCCTGGGGGACGGTGCGAACCGCCTTGACGAATTCATAGGCGGGCGTTCCCGCCGCCACGATCAGGATGGCTTTGGGACGAGACTCCACGACAGCCTTGACCGCTGCCGCAATGCTGGCCGCCTGCGTGTCGGGGCTGAAATCCACCACTGCCCGCGACACCACCTTCAAGCCCATCTCGGTAGCGCGCTTTTGCGCCAGTTCGGCCAGCGGCGGGCCAAACGCGATGTTCATGTTGACGATGGCTATCGTGTCCTTGCCCCAGGTCTTGGCCTCCTTGAGCAGGGTGTCGATTTCATCGGCGTAGCCGCTGCGCAGGGGGAAGACATTCTCGGCCTCGACAATGTTCTTGTCGCCCTGCTGCGGTGCGATCATGGCGATGCCGCCCTTGGCGAAGGTGTTTTCCTTGGCAAGCATGCTCAGGCCTGCCGTGTTCAAAAAGCCGAGCAGTCCGATCACGGCGGGATTGGCGATGAGCTGGTCGGTCAGCTCCACCATCTTCTTGGCCTGCAGGCCATCATCGCTGACTTCGAGCTTGAGCTTGTTGCCATTGATGCCGCCCTTGGCATTGACGCTGGAAAAATAGACCTTGATGCCCAGCTCCAGGCCTTTTGCATTGTCGGCAGAGGCCGGGTTGGTCTGGGACGCCACCTGGGCAAACACCAGGTCGGCTGCATTCGCTGGACCCGCCAGGCTAAAGGCAAGCCCGCAGGCGATGGAGAGGATAAGTTGGGTCGGTGCGCGCATGATTGCTTTCGGTTTCCAGTTTGGGCTTGCCGTTTAAGGCTCGTTTTAAATTGATGAAAACAATAACATGCGTAACAAAAAGTTTAAATTGAGGCTTTCCCTTATTTTGTGGAAATGTCTGGAAAACATGGCTTTCAGGCACTGCAAAATGCTTTGAAGGTCTTTATGCTTTATGTACAGGCCATGGCTTGACGGACAGATGCAGGATTGCGGCAAAAAGCAGCCGTAGCCGGCCTGCAGTGCCATTTGCCCTTGGCTGTTCACACCCTGCGCCGTCAGACGCAGCGGGCGCCATCGACCTCGATGCACACTCCGCTGATGAAATCGGCCTCGTCGCTGGCCAGATAGAGCACCGCATTGGCCACGTCGAGCGCAGTGGAAAACCGGCCCAGCGGGATGCTGGCCCGGAATTTAGCCTTGCGCTCCTCGTCAAGCGGGCCGCCGGCAAAGTCGGCCGACAGGCCGGTGTCGGGGTTGAACACCGGGTTGACGCAGTTGACCCGGATGTTGTCGGGTCCCAGCTCGGCCGCGAGCGACTTCGAGGTGGTGATGACCGCGCCTTTGGAGCCGTTGTACCAGGTCAGGCCGGGCCGGGGCCGCACGCCTGCCGTCGAGGCACTGTTGATGAAGCTGCCGCCGCCCTGCGCCCGGAACACCGGCGTGGCATGGATCGTCGCCAGATAGATGCTCTTGACGTTGATGGCATAGCACTTGTCAAAATCGTCCTCGCTCACGTCGAGCGCGGGCTGGTTGCGGTGCGTCCAGCCGGCATTGTTGACCATCACGTCGAGGCTGCCGTGGCGTTGCACCGCCGCCTCGACCAGCGCCTTGACCTGATCCGACTTCGTCACGTCGGCGGCAAAGAAAGAGGCGCGTCCGCCAGCCTGCACGATGGCGGCGGCGACTTTTTCACCCAGCACGGCGTTGATGTCGTTCACGATGACGCGGGCGCCTTGCGCCGCCAGGCGCCGGGCGATGCCTTCGCCGATGCCGCCGCCCGAGCCGGTGACGATGATGGATTTGTCCTTGAGTCGCATGTGTTGTTTCCTGTTTTTCTAACTATTGATTTAATAGCTGCCGGCGAAGGCGCAGTATGCGCTAGAAGCCTGTTTCATACATGGCCTACTGGCGCATCCGGTGCCCGGCCGCTTCAGCCGTGCCTGACCGCCAAGGTCTTGAGCGTGGTGAAGCCGTAGAGCGCCTCCAGCCCTTTTTCACGGCCGTAGCCCGATGACTTCACGCCGCCGAAAGGCAGCTCTACGCCGCCGCCGGCGCCGTAGTTGTTGATGAACACCTGGCCGCTTCGCACCCGCCGGGCCATGCGGAACTGGCGCGCGCCGTCCTGCGTCCAGATGCCGGCGGCCAGCCCGAAGCGGGTCGCATTGGCCAGCTCGACCGCATGGTCTTCATCGGTGAAAGCCGTGGCGCACAGCACCGGCCCGAATACTTCTTCCTGCATCAGCCGGTGCTCGGGCGGCACGTCGCACAGCAGCGTGGGCGCCTGATAAAAGCCGCCTTCGGGCGCCTCGTCAACGATCTGGCCCTGCGCCACCATGGGAATGCCCGCCACCTGCGCATCGCTTAAAAAATCCCACACGCGCTGCTGCTGGCTCTGGCGGATCAGCGGGCCGACATCCAGGTCCATGGCCGCCGGGCCAACGCGCAAATTTTCAAAAGCCGCGCCCAGCCGCGCCAGCAGCGGGTCATAGATCGATTGCGCCACCAGCAGGCGCGAGCCGGCCGAGCAGGTCTGGCCGGCGTTTTGCACGATGGCGTTGACGATGGCGGGAATCGCCGCGTCCAGGTCGGCGTCGGCAAACACGATCTGCGGACTTTTTCCGCCCAACTCCAGCGTGACCGGGCAATGCCGCTCGGCCGCCGCCTGCTGGATCAGCGTGCCGATGCCGGGACTGCCGGTGAAGCTGATGTGGTCGATGCCGGCGTGGCGGGCCAGCGCATCGCCGACCTCATGGCCGTAGCCGGTCACGATGTTGAGCGCGCCGGCCGGAAAACCGGCCTCGGCCGCCAGCTCGGCCACCCGCAGCAGCGACAGGCAAGCGTCTTCGCTGGGCTTGACGACGCAGACATTACCCGCCGCCAGCGCCCCGCCCACGCTGCGGCCGAAGATCTGCATCGGGTAGTTCCATGGAATGATGTGGCCGGTTACGCCGTGCGGCTCGCGCCAGGTCAGCACGCTGTAGCCGTCGAGGTAGGGAATCGTCTCGCCGTGCAGCTTGTCGCAGGCGCCGGCGTAAAACTCGAAGTACCTGGCCAGCGCCAGCGCATCGGCCCTGGCCTGCTTCGTCGGCTTGCCGCAGTCGCGCTGCTCGATCAGTGCCAGCTCCTCGGCATGTTCGGTGATTTTGACCGACAGGCGCATCAGCAGCCGGCCACGCTCGGCCGCGCTGAGCCGGCTCCAGACCAGCTCCAGGCAGTCGCGGGCGCAGCCCACCGCCACGTCGATGTCATACGCATTGCTGCGCTGGATCTCGTCGAACAACTGGCCGTCGGACGGGTCGATGACGGGAATGGTTCTGCCGGAGGAGGAGGGCACGGCGGCGTTGGCGATGTAGTTGAGTTGCATGGCGATGATTTTGCGCGAAAGCGCAGCCTGCGATATGGCCTTGGCTAAAAGTTAGGTGAAACGCCCGGAATAGGCTTGATCGCTGCGCTTTCCCAAACTATTCCCAAAGTATGGGACGCCGTCCCGTCCCCAGGGCATGCGCCACTTGTTGCCCACCACGCGCTGTTTCACAATGAATGCGTGCCCATCGGATAGAAGACAGACAGATGCGGCATTTCCCGCACTGTTTTCACCTATCTGGAATCTGGACAACCCCGCCATGTACATCGGAGAGCAACTCATCAATCCGCCCGCCGAACGGCTGCGCCTGTCTGCCCAGCTGGGCGTGGAGCGGGTGGTCATCGACAACCGGGGCACCGACCTGGTCAGGCCCGGCGGCGTGTGGGACGTGGGCAAGCTGCGCGCCTACCGCGAGTGGGTTGAAAGCTTTGGCTTGAAGATTGACCTGTTCGCGCTGGACGTGGGTTCCATCCTGCTCGACTTCTTGACCGACGAGGCCAGCGCGCGCCAGCAGGCCGGGGTGCTCAGGCAAAACATCCAGATCGCCGCCGACGCCGGCCTGACAGCTTTGAAATACAACGTGCAGATGGTCGGCATCACCCGCACCGGCCTGCGCACCGGACGTGGCGGCGTGCAGTACAGCGGCTTCAAGCTGGCCAGCTACAGCGCCGAGGCCGACCGCAAGCACAGCTACTGGGGCGTCGGCTACCCGACCAAACAGGACGAGGGCGACGCCGAATCGAGCATGCTCTGCGGCCAGAAGATGGCGAAAGAAGTGCCGCCGGTGACCGAGGAATCAGGCTGGCGCGCCATCGAATTCCTGGTGGGCGAACTGGTGCCCGCCGCCGACAAGGCCGGCATCAGGCTGGCCTGCCATCCGCATGATCCGGCCTATCCGGTCGGCGGCCTGAACGGCGTCGAGCATGTGCTGGGCTCCATCGAGGGCCTGCGCAGGTTCGTCGCGCTCTCAAGCAGCCCCAACCACGGCCTGAACTTCTGCCAGGGCACGGTCGCCGAAATGGCCAGGGAGCCGCACAGCTACGTGATCCGCGCCATCGAGGAATTCGCGCCGCGCATCTTCATGGTCCATTTCCGCAACATCAAGGGCGGCTACCTCGACTTTGCCGAGGTCTTTCCGGACGAGGGCGATGTGGACATGAACGAAGCCGTGCGGGCCTACCAGCGCTCGGGCTACGCCGGCATCCTGTGCCCCGACCATGTGCCGCTGAGCGAACTCGACCCGAACCGCGAGCGCTTCATGGCCTTTGCGCTGGGCTACACGCGCGGCCTGCTGCAGGCTGCTGGCTACCAGCCCCGCATCACGACGCTGGCGGACTGAGCACGTTATTGCGGCGGCCGTTTTTTCAGTCAATCAAAATAGGAGACAAGTCCATGATGCGCAGAAAACTCGTTAATCTGGCAACTTTTGCCGCACTTGGCGCGATGTTGCCGCTGGCCGCCCTGGCGCAGTCCGACTACCCGAGCAAGCCGGTGAAGCTCATTGTGCCGTTCCCGGCCGGGGGCACGAGCGACGTGATGGGCCGCCTGGTGGCCGAGGAGCTGGGCAAGGTGCTCAAGCAGCCCTTCATCGTGGAGAACATCGGCGGCGCCGGCGGGGTCATCGGCACCG
>JAQGNK010000020.1 GCA_028291905.1 Polaromonas sp. | reverse complement strand
AGCCAGCTGATCTTCGACAAGTGGTTCACCTTTCCGAACATCGTGCTGCTGCTGCCGATACCTGCCGCCACCGCCGTACTGTTCTGGGTCATTCACCGCAGCCTGCAGCGCCTGCCGACGCGCCTGGCGCAGGGCAACGAATACGGCGCCTGGGTACCTTTCGGCGCGACCATCGGCGTCTTCCTGCTGGCCTTCTACGGCCTGGCCTACAGCCTGTTCCCCTGGCTGGTGCTGGAGCGCATCACGATCTGGCAGGCGGCGATTTCGCCCGAGTCAATGAAGGTCATCCTGGCCGGCGCGGCGGTGGTGCTGCCGATGATCATCGGCTACACCGTGTTCGCCTACCGCGTGTTCTGGGGCAAGAGCGTGGCGCTCAAATATTAGGCCCCTACGCTTGTCGCTTCGCGTACTGCGCTGCCCCCGAGGGGGCCGCTGCGCCTGCGGTCTGGCAAAGCCAGTCCCGCGGCCCTGGCCGATGTGGGAACGCGGCCCCTGTCACCCTCTGACAAGGGCTATGCAACTTATTTCAGCCGCCATGCTCCAGCGTAAAACCGGCATTTCGGTCCTGCCCAAGCAGCGCCACCATCTGCGGCAGGGCGGCGTTCAGCTCGGCCTTCAAGGTGTGCGGTGGGTTGATGATGAACATGCCGCTGGCGGGCAGGCCGGGGCGCACGACTTCGCCTTCGGTGTCGGTGGTCAGCTTGCTCGATTTCACCGTCAGCGTGGCATGCAGCCAGGGGCGGCCGGCCTTGACTGCCAGGGTTTTCAGCTTGCGCGGCAGGTCGTGCGCCTCGGGGCGCGGAATGATCGGATACCAGACGACATAGGTGCCGGTGGCAAAGCGCTTGACCGAATCGGCCATGATGGCCGCCACCCGGGCATAGTCGGTCTTCATTTCATAGCTCGGGTCGCACAGCACCATGGCGCGCCGGGCCGGTGGCGGCAGGAAGGTCTTGAGCGCCTCGAAGCCGTCTTCGCGCGCCACAACGACCTGACGGCCGACGCCAAGCTGCTCGATGTTGCCGGTGAGGGATTTGTAGTCGGTCGGGTGCAGTTCGAACAATTTGAGCTTGTCGCGGCCGCTCAGGAATTTCTGCTCGATGAACGGCGAGCCAGGGTAGATCTTCAGGTGCGCCGGATCGCCAGTCTGGGCGAAGTGCGGGTTCATGCCGCGCAGCAGCTCCAGGTAGTCCAGCAGCGCGGGCGCCCACGGATAGGCGCGGGCAGCAGCAGGCTTGGCTACGCCAGAGGCGGCGGGCGTGGCAGCGGCGGCAGGCGGGGTAGGCATGGCCTTGGCGCCGGTAGGTGCTACTTTTTTAGTAGCTGCTTGCGCAGGCGTTACATGCGCTGCAGCCTCTTTTGATGCAGAAATCAGCTTGAGGATGCCCTCCTGCGCTTCGCCGCTGGTTTCGGTGTAGTCGCCGTCGAGGCGGTACAGTCCGGCGCCGGCGTGGGTGTCGATCACGGTCAGGGCCGTGTCTTTCTGGGTCAGGTACTTCATCAACGCAATCAGGCAAGTGTGCTTGAGAACGTCGGCATGGTTGCCTGCATGGAAGGCGTGGCGGTAGGAAAACATGTTTTGATGGTATCAGGCGAAGGCTCATGGCAAGCCTGAAGCGGCGGCTCAGGCGCGGATTTGCTCCCAGCACAAGCCGAACTTGAGCAGGTATTTGCGGAGCCGGTCGGCATCGTTCACCACGCTGCGCTGCCCGCGCGAGACGTTGAACAGGGCCCGCCCGGCTTCGCTCAGGCTGGCCTGCTGGCGGCAGACGGTCAGCACCGCCTGCAGCTGCAGCCGGTCGAACGCATCGAGCGTGTCCGCTGCCGCACCCATCAATTCATTCAGCGGAACATCGCCCGCCGCAGGCCCGGACTGGGTTTTGTCCCAGAGCCAGCGCAGCCGGGCTTTTTCGGCTGCTACCTGCGCCACGCCGATGCGGCCGTTGTCGGCCAGCGTCGCCAGCCGGGTGGTCGAGGCGCTCAGGTCGCGGAAATTGCCGCGCCAGGGCGCGTCAGGCGACTGCGCGAAGCCGAGGTAATCGGCCCGCGCCTCTTTCGTGAAGCGCACCTGCCGGCCCAGCTCCTGTGAGGCCAGGGCGAGCTGGTGATCGACATTGGGCTCGATGTCTTCGCGCCGCTGCGCCAGGCCGGGCAGCGCATACGACCAGAGGTTGATGCGGGCAAACAGGTCTTCCCGAAACCGCCCGGCGGCGACTTGGGCGCGCAAATCCTGGTTGGTGCCGGCGATCAGCTGGAAGTCGCTTTGCACCTCCGCATCCGAGCCGAGCGGGAAAAACCGCTTTTCCTCCACCGCCTTGAGCAGCATGGCCTGCTCGTCGCCGCCCAGCTCGCCGATCTCGTCGAGGAACAGCACGCCCTGGTGCGCGGTTTTCAGCAGGCCGGCCCGCCCACCAGCGGCGCCGGTGAAGGCGCCCTTTTTGTGGCCGAACAGCGCCGAGGCCGCGCCGTCGCCGTGCAGCGTGGCGCAGTTCACATCGACAAAGGCACCGCTGACTTGATGGCGCGATTTTTTCAGCTCATACATGCGCCGGGCCAGCATTGACTTGCCGGCGCCGGTCGGGCCGGTGAGCAAGATGGGCGCCTTGCTGCGCACCGCGACCTGCTCGATCTCCTCGATCAGCGCGTTGAAGCGGCTGTTGCGGGTGGCGATGCCGCTTTTGAGGAAGGACAGCGCATCCTGCCGGGCGGTTTGCAGCCGGGTGTTGATGGCGTCGTAGCGCGACAGGTCCAGGTCGATCAGCTCATAGCCGCCGGGCAGTTCGCTGCCCTGGCGGCGCGGCGGCGAGGTCTGCAGCAGCACGCCGGGAATGATGCGCGCCTCAACCATCAGGAACAGGCAGATCTGCGCCACATGGGTGCCGGTGGTGATGTGCGCCCAGTAGTCTTCCTGGTCTGCGTCAAACGGGTACGCCTTGAGCCAGTCGTACAGCGCGCCATAGACCTCGCCGAAATCCCAGGGGTTGGCCAGGTTCATCTCGTGCAGGCGGACCTCGGTGCCCGGCGAGAGCTGCGCGATGTCGGCCGCCACCGCCTGCGCGAGCTTGAGGCTGCGCGCATCAATCAGCAGCTCCATCTTGTCCACCAGCAGGTCGTCGTGCTGGGCCAGTGACACCGTGGGCCGCCATTTTTCCCAGCGGCCTGCGCCCAGGCCCGAATCGAGCTGGGTGCCGAGAAATCCTATGACCACTTTTCGTTTCATCTGGCTAGTTTACTAGCTGGATTTATAAGATTGCCTGGAAAAATTTATTCAGTATTTTGGAGGTGATAAAAAATATTGAATTAAATCAAAGGCTTGAAAATAAATCAGGCGCTAAGTCAAGCCTGGCATGCTCGATGCAATATCCAGTGTGCCGGGGAGAAAATGCTCGGCGGTCAAACTACAAGAAAGCAAAAAATGAATTACGAAATGCACCAGGTCGAGGGCGGCGTGCCCGTGAAAATGTGGACCAAGGGCGTGCCGGTCGAGGGCGTCGCGCTCAAGCAGCTTGAAAACACGGCCCGGCTGCCGATTGTCTTCAAGCACGTTGCCGCCATGCCCGATGTTCACTACGGCATCGGTGCCACGGTGGGCAGCGTGGTGGCTACCTTCAAGGCGATCATCCCGGCGTCGGTGGGCGTCGATATCGGCTGCGGCATGATTGCCTGCAAGACCACGCTTCAGGCGAGCGACCTGCCCGACAACCTGGCGCCGCTGCGCAGCCAGATTGAAATTGCCGTGCCGCACGGCATGACGCCCAAGCACCAGCGCCGGGGCGGCAGCCGCGACCGGGGTTCCTGGGAAAACCCACCGAACGAGGCCGACGCCGCCTGGACGCAGCTGGCGGGCGAGTTCGACGCGATTTGCCTCGACTATCCGTTCCTGAAGAACACCAACAACCACCGCCACATGGGCACGCTGGGCGGTGGGAATCACTTCATTGAAGTCTGCCTGGATGAGGCTGGCGCGGTCTGGATCATGCTGCACTCGGGCTCGCGTGGTGTGGGCAACGCCATTGGCACCCATTTCATCGAGCTGGCCAAGAAGGATGCGGAACTGCACCAGTGCAACCTGCCCGACCAGGACCTGGCCTATCTCGAGGAAGGCGCCAAATATTTCGGCGACTATGTGCGCGGCGTGGGCTGGGCGCAGAAATTCGCCAAACTGAACCGCGAGGTGATGATGCAGCGCACGATTGGCGCGCTGCGCAAGATCGTCACCAAGCCGTTCGAGACCCATATCGAGGCGGTGAACTGCCACCACAACTATGTAGCCAAGGAAACCCACTTCGGCCAGGAGGTGTTCGTGACCCGCAAGGGCGCGGTGAGCGCCAAAGCGGGCGAGCTGGGCATCATTCCGGGCAGCATGGGGGCGCGCAGCTTCATTGTGCGCGGCAAGGGCAACCCGGAGAGCTTCATGAGCTGCAGCCACGGCGCCGGCCGC
>JAQGNK010000550.1 GCA_028291905.1 Polaromonas sp. | reverse complement strand
GCCCGGCCAGCGTGGCGAAGGCAATGCCCTGCGGCAGCACCAGCACCGCGCCCAGCAGGCCGGCCATGGCGTCCAGCCGCAGCGTGGCCGGCGTGACCTGACGGACCCAGCCGCCGAACAGGCGCTCGGCCAGACGCAGCGCCGGGCTTGCCGCCCGTGCGGCGCCGGGGTGGTCGGCATGGCTTTCTTGCATGGTCATGAGGATAACGCTGCGGCCAGCGTGAAATCACCCTAGCTTGCCATCATGGCGTTCGAGGCACGCGGTAGTTTTTGCTACTTAATCCATAGCGGCCTGCGCAGGTATTACATGCACTACAGCCACTTTTGATACTTGATCGGACAAGTTTGTCGCAAACCGCAGAGCGCGGCAATGGCCGGTTCATGCATCAAACAGGCCTCTGGCGCGGGCATACCCTGCGCATCCAGCTATTAATTCAGTAGCAAAAAATTACTGCCTGGCTAAAAACCATCTGCGCCAGGGCCAGCGTGCCGGGCTGGCTCTGCGCCCGGCAACCGGCAATTCAGGCCCAGCCGAGCAGCCGCAGCACCAGGCCGGCGGCGGCAGCGGCGGCAATCACCCGGATCACGCCCCATTTCAGGCGCCACAAGGCCAGCGCCGCCAGCACCACCAGCGCCAGCGCCACCCAGTCGGGGTCTGCATCAAACAGCCTTCCTGCGCTGGCGGGGTATGCAACAGCAGCTATGAAAAACAGAGCAAGATTGGCGATCACTCCGACCACCGCCGCCGTCACCGCCGCCAGCGGCGCGGTCAGCTTCAGGTTGCCGCGCGTCGATTCGACCCAGGGGCCGCCGGCCAGGATGAAGATGAAGGACGGCAGGAAGGTGAACCAGCTCGCCACGCAGGCCGCCAGCGCGGCGCCCAGGAACAGGGCTTCAGGCCCCAGCACCTGCCTGGCCCAGCCGGCGACGAAACCGACGAAGGCCACTACGATGATGAGCGGGCCGGGCGTGGTCTCGCCCAGCGCCAGGCCGTCCATCATCTGCGCGGTGGTCAGCCATTGGTAATGCTCGACCGCCGCCTGGTTGACATACGGCAGCACCGCGTAGGCCCCGCCAAAAGTCAGCAGCGCCGCCTTGGTGAAAAACCAGCCGACCTGCGTCAGCGTGCCCGACCAGCCATGGGCGGCCACCAGCGCGGCCATGGGCAGCAGCCAGAGCAGCGCGCCGGCTGCCAGCACGATGGCGAGCCGGGATTTTTTGAACAGCGCATGGGCCGGCGTGGGCGTGTCGTCGTCGATCAAGGCCGCCTGATGCAGGCTCTTCATGGCAGACGCATGCCCGCCGCCCCGCGCCAGCGCAGCGGGGGCCAGCCGCGCCAGCAGCGCGCCGATCAGCAGGGCACTGAGCACGACCACCGGAAAAGGCAGTTTCAGCACTGCCACCGCGATGAAGCTCATGGCGGCCAGCACCCATGGCACGGGCGTCAGCAGCGGGTTTCCCAGGGACTTGCCGGCAATTCGGTGCAAGGCATGCAGCACGATGGCAGCCACCGCCGGCTTAATGCCGTAGAAAACCCCGGCCACCAGCGGCAGCTGCCCGAAGGCCATGTAGATCCAGCTCAGCGCGATCAGCAGCAGCAGCGAGGGCAGCACGAACAGCGCGCCGGCCACCACGCCGCCCCGTGTTTTATGCATCAGCCAGCCCAGATAGGTCGCCAGCTGCTGGGCCTCGGGACCGGGCAGCAGCATGCAGAAATTCAGCGCATGCAAAAAGCGCTGCTCGGAAATCCAGCGCCTTTTCTCCACCAGCTCGCGGTGCATGATGGCAATCTGCCCGGCCGGCCCGCCGAAGCTGATGAAGCCCAGCTGCAGCCAGAATCTGAAGGCTTCATAAAAAGAGACAGGTGATGGGCGTTGTTCGGAGGCATGCATCATGCCGAGCCCGCCTGAATGGCTTCAGGCTTGCAGCCGTAGGTTTGGGCTGCCGTATGCTGCCGGGCGGCAGTGGCCTGGAGCTGGCACCAGGCATACAGCGCGTCGTAAAGGGGCATGGCGGCCTCAAGCATGGCATGGTCACCTGTGTGCAGTTGCGAAAACCCCAGCGAAATAGCCAGCAGCCCGGCCGATTCGGGCGCAAGGCCCGGGCGATGGGTATCGGCGCCACGAACAATGCGGGCCAAATGCACCAGCCCCGCATCGTGCAGATCAAATGCCGCGAGCAATTTATCAAAACTGCACAGTTCGCCCTCATGCGAGACAAGGCCGCCCGGCAGATCAAAAGCAATGGCGCCCAAGCGTTCGGCCTCAGGCAGCACCTCCTGGGTGGGGACATAGAAGAACTCGGACTGCGGGTCGATAAACCGCCGGATCAGCCAGGGACAGGCGATGCGGTCAATCTTGGGACGCGCCCGGGTGACCCAGCGCGAGGGCTTTTCGCCGCTGACGCCCCAATCCGCGCGGCGGGCGATAGTGGGCAGGGCGTCGGCACGCCACGCTGAAATGTCGTTGGCGCTGTCGATGCCGTCTTCTCCGCCTGCGATGCCGCCAGCAAGAATGCGTGCATCAAGGCCAGCGGCGCAGAGCTCGGCGGCTGCGCCCGCGCTGACCTTGTGGCCGTAAACGCAATACACGACGATCTTGCGCAGGGGATCGCATGCAAGTTGCCTGTTGGCAAATGCAGCGACGTTTTCCGGGGCGCAACGGATCGCACCGGCAATCAGGCGCTTGCATTGCAGGTAATTCGCTTCACGCCGTACATCCAGCAAGAGCGGGGCATCGGCGCGCCTGAGTTGCATTCCAAGCTGCTGCGGGCTCACTGCCTTGGCCGTGAGGGATTCGCAGGGGCCTGCGGAGGCGGGAAGTGAAGAAGATGCGTCAGGATAAGCAGAGGTGTCCACGGAATACTCCAATGAGTTGCCAGCGCTTGGACGGGACACCGTCTGTTCTGATGAAGATTCGGGAGGCTGAAATCCCGAGCGTTGAAGTTTAGCCGCCAAAGCAGTGAGCGCCAGACTTTTTGCTACCGTTTTTTAACCTTGAAGACGGCCCGGCTGGCGCGCGCATTGGGCCACAGGCGTATTTCCCGACCGTCCTGCAGGCCGAACTCATCCAGAATCTCAAGCCGGTTCTTGAGCGCCAGCGACCTGAAGTCGCGTAAGGTGCCGACCCGGATGTTGGGCGTGTCATACCACTGGTAGGGCAAAACTTTTGTGATCGGCATGCGCCCCTGCAGTACCGCCAACCGGTTGGGCCAATGCCCGAAGTTGGGAAAGGCAACAATGCCGATGCGCCCGACACGCGCGGTTTCACGCAGCATCACTTCGGCATTGCGCAGATGCTGCAGGGTATCGATCTGCAGCACCGCATCAAAGGAGTTGTCGCCGAACATGGCCAGGCCTTCTTCCAGATTGAGCTGCAGCACATTCACGCCTCGCGCCACGCATGACTGGATATTGGCATCGCTGATTTCAACGCCATAACCCGAGCAACCCCGCTCCGCGATCAGATGCGCCAGCATTTCGCCCGTGCCGCAACCCAGGTCGAGCACGCGTGAACCTGGCGGGATCAGCCGGGCAATCGACAGCATGTCGGCCGGCGGCGTGGCGCTCAGTTCCATGTTGAGTTGCTCGTTCATGCGGCTACCTTGCTGTCAAAATAGGAGCGAACCACGCCGAGATAACGAGGGTCTTCAAGCAAAAAAGCATCATGCCCGTGGGGCGCATCGATTTCTGCGTAGCTCACGTCACGCTGGTTGTCGAGCAGCGCCTTGACGATCTCGCGGCTGCGCAGCGGCGAAAACCGCCAGTCGGTGGTGAAGCTCACCAGCAGGAATTTGGCGCTGGCCCTGGCCAGGGCGCGGCTCAGGTCGCCGCCGAACTCCGCTGCCGGGTCGAAATAGTCAAGGGCGCGGGTGATCAGGAGATAAGTGTTGGCATCGAAGTATTCGGCGAACTTGTCGCCCTGGTAGCGCAGGTAGCTTTCAATCTGGAACTCGACATCCTGGGTTGAAAACTTGATGCCGGCGGCGTCGCGCAGCTGGCGGCCGAATTTCTCGTTCATCACGTCGTCGCTCAGGTAGGTGATGTGGCCGATCATCCGGGCGATGCGCAGGCCGCGCTTGGGCAGCACGCCATGCCTGTAGAAGTGGCCGCCATGAAAGTCCGGGTCGGTCACGATGGCGCGGCGGGCCACTTCATTGAAGGCGATGTTTTCGGCCGTCAGGTTGGGCGCGCTGGCCACCACCACCGCATGCCGGACGCGTTCGGGGTACTGCAGCGTCCAGGCCAGCGCCTGCATGCCGCCCAGGCTGCCGCCCATGACGGCGGCCAGTGTCTGGATACCGAGCGCATCGAGCAGCCGGGCCTGCGCACTGACCCAGTCCTGCACCGTGACCACCGGGAAGTCGGCGCCATAGACCTCGCCGGTGTCGGGATCGGCCTGCATCGGCCCGGTCGAGCCGAAGCACGAGCCCAGGTTGTTCACGCCGATGACAAAAAAACGATTCGTATCGACCGGCTTGCCGGGCCCAATCATGGTGTCCCACCAACCTTCGGACTTGTCCTGGACCTGGCCGGCAGCGTCCAGATAGACGCCCGCCACATGGTGGGACGCATTGAGCGCATGGCAGATCAGGACCGCGTTGGACTTGTCGGCATTGAGTTGGCCGTAGGTTTCATAGCTCAGGTCGTAGGCGCGAATCGAGGCACCGCTGCGCAGAGCCAGGCTGTGCGCAAAATGCATTGACTCTGGCTGAGCCACAAGGAGAGGGGCGATAGGCACTGTCACGGTAGATGGATCCACGATAAGAAAACGGTACGAGATCAGGTCAGGAACACCGGCAAGCGACGCAGAAAAAAGAAAACCCGGCGTCGCCAAAAGCGAGTCCGGGTTCGTGCAGAGTCGTCTTTAGCGGTACTTTTTACGCGCCCGCAAGCTGAGCAAATCGGCGCTTTGCCAGTATAGCAATCTAGGCC
>JAQGNK010000542.1 GCA_028291905.1 Polaromonas sp. | reverse complement strand
TGCGGCGTGGCGGCCTTGACCTCGCCCCAGGTCACGCGGGCGTCGGCGTTAGCGTCCATCGGCACCACCAGGTCCAGGTCGCGCACCGCCACCGCCAGGGTCAGCCTGAACGTCCTGGAGTTTTCCGGGCCTGCGACCGCGACCGGACTCCCCCCTGCACCCGTACCCGCGCTCGCACCTGCAGCTGCAGCTGCACCCTGAACCGCACCCGCCCCCTCGCCTGCGCCTGCCGCCTGGGAACCTGGCTGGCCGGCGCCTGCTTCAAGCTGCTGGATATCCAGATAGGCGTCGCTGCCCTTGTGCGCCAGCGCGGGGCCGCCCGCCAGCGCCAGCCCTGCCACCAGCCAGGCCGCCGGAGCCAGGGCGCGCAAGCCGCGCATCACCTGGTCAAAGACCTGCCTCAAACGCTCATTCCCCGCGTCATTCCCGCGAAGGCGTGCGTCCGGTGCCGCCTGCTCAAGCCCGGCTGGACCCCTGCTTTCGCGGGCATGGCGGGTTTTCGGGTCTGAGGCCGGTGGCCCGTCAGGGTCTGTCAAGCCCAGGCGGCTCATTGCATGCCAGCCGCCCATCATTTGGCCGCCCCCTTCAGTGCAGGCGCGCCGGCCAGCGCCAGCCGCGCATCCTGCAGGCCGGCGGCCTTGACGGCGCCTTCGATCTGCGCCAGCGCCGCCCCATCCTTCGCCAGCCGGGCGGCCTGCACCGCCGCCCACCAGTCGAGCGGCTCGCGCTGCAGCTGCAGGTTGCTGCGGGCCAGCTGCAAGGCACGGGCAGCGTCGGCGTCCAGCCACAGCGCCGCCAGCGCCTGCTCGCGGCCGTGCAGCGCGGTGTCGTCGCCGCGCCGGCGCAGCTCTTCGACCCGCTCCTGCAGCAAGGCGCGCTGGGCGGTCCAGCGCGCATCGCCCAGCCGCTTCCAGGCAGCGGCGCGCCGCAGCACCACCGCATCGGTTTCAGGCAGCGGCGCCAGCAGCGCCAGCGCCTGGGCGCTCTTGCCGGTGCGCAGCAGCAAGTCGCTGAAGGCAATGGCGGTGTAGAGGTCGTGCTCGGCCTGCAGGCTGCGCCGGTAGGCCTCGGCGGCTGGTGCATCCTGGCCGGCGCGCTCCAGGCTTTCGGCCAGCAGCGATAGCAGCCAGCTGCGCTGGCCGGCCTGACTGGCCTGTTTCAGCAAGGCCTGCAGGCCCTGTTCGGCCTTCGAATGCTGGCCCTGCAGCGATTCGGTCTCCAGCCGGCAGGCCTGGGCATAGAGCGCCTGGCCGGCACGGGCGACGGCCTCGCAGGCCGCCAGCGACTCGGCATAGCGGGCCGACAGCCGCTCCAGCGATGCCAGGTTCAGCCAGCCCTGCGCATGGCCAGGGGCGCGCGCCAGCGCTGCTTCGAGCACGCGGCGCGAGGCAGAAAATTCATGCCGGCCCTGCTGCACCGTGGCCTGCAGCACCGCCAGGTCGGCCGGCGCGTCCGGCCGGTCCCACCAGGGCGCCAGCGCCGCCTGCGCCCGGCCCCAGTAGCGCGTGTCGCCGGTCTGCCGCGCCACGGAAATGTCCTGCCGCGCCAGCGCTGCCACCGCCTCTGGGCTGGCGGGCCCGGCTGCCGCGCTGGCGGCGGGCGCCGACGATGGCGAGGATGCCGGCGCCGGCCGCGTGCGGGTCATCGCCGGCAGCACCTCCAGCACCTCGTCATCGCGCAGCGGCTGCACGGAGGTCGCGCCGAAGGCATGGCACTGCAGCGCCGCCAGCCCCGCCAGCGCCATCACTTTGAAAAAACCGGCCATATTCAATGCTTTCACGGTAACGAGCCAAGGCTCAAAATCTTGTATCCACCCAGCTCACCGCATGAATCCTGTTTGCGTTTGTGCTTGCGCATGCCGCCCGCGACCGGCTCGCAGGAAGGCTTGCAGCCTGGGCCTTGCCACGGCAGGAAAGCAAGCCCAACCGCAATTCTCCATGGCATTCCCGCGAGGGCGGGAATTCAGTGCCCTATGCCCAGTGCTGGCTGGATTCCCGACTTTGCGGGAAGTACAGCCATCTTGAATATCTGAGCCATCCATCAATCAAGTCAAATAGGGCGCTAGCGCAGGCATTGCTTGCGCAGCCCGCTATTCATTCAGTAGCAAAATGTTGAGCAGCTGCACTTGCCGGCCAGGGTGACGCTGCTGTGCAGCTTGCCAAGGCAGGTTGAGCCAGCCCCTGCGCCGGCAGCGGACAAAAAAATGGCCCGGCCATCAACAGCATTGATGGCCGGGCCAGGCGAGCCTACCCTTACTGCAGGGTGACCGGCTCGGCCGTGTCGTCGGTCGCCAGCGTCAGCGGATTGATGTCAATCGGCTCGCTGCTGTCAGTGGTGCTGCTGGCGATCAGGCTGTTGATGTACTCGACCACCGAGCTGATGGTCTGCGGCTGGGGCGCGGGCGCAGGGCCGGGCTGCGCCACGGTGTCGTCATCGCTGCCGCAGCCGGCGAGCATGGCGGCGCAAACCAGAGCGCCGGCCATCAGTTTCAGATTGAGCTTGAACATGGTGCTTCCTTTTCAGCCGCGCTGTTTACTTGGCGCCCGGAAGCGGCGTGTTGAGGTACGGGAACACCTGCTGGAAGTCGGTCGCGCTGGCACGCACGGCATCGACGAAGGCAACGCCGCCGGCTGGCGCATCCGACGGCTTGCAGCCGACTTTGAGCGCATCCGTCTCGCCCGTCAGCACGCACAGCGCGCCCATGGCCACCCGCAGCGACACATCGACCACGTCGTCACCCAGGCGGCGTCCGTTCGGGAAGCCGGCATTGTCGCCAGCCGCCACGCCCAGTGACTTCTGCGCGGCTGCCGGTGTGGCAGCGATGCCGGTGTTCAGCCGCAGCATTTCAGCCAGCGGGCCGCCCACGCCCAGGCCGGTGATGTTGGCCGGACGGTTCACCGTCGGCAGGCCGGTCAGGAACGCGGTCATCAGGTCGGTGCGCGGGAAGTTGGTCGGGGCCTTGGCGCCGAACAGGGTCTCGATCAGCGCCGGCAGCGTCGGGTTGGTCACATAGTCGGCAAAGTTGGCGGCGTCGTTCATCGGCTTGTTGCCGTTGAACTTGTCCTTGTCCTTCAGGCCGATGACAACTTCATTGACCAGCGGCATGCCCAGGCGCGAGACCTGGGTCCAGGCGCCGCCGGCTTTCTCGCTGGCCTGCAGCCCGGAAGGTGGCGCGCCGTTGATCAGGCGGCCCTGGCGCAGGCTGGCGGTGGTCCAGCCGCCGATGACTTTATCGGTGCCCGCTGTCAGGCAGCTGGCCGGCACTTCCAAAGCGAGCGAGGTCACGTTCTTGTTTTCCAGCTCGCCGAACTTGCCGGCGGCCGAGGCATTGGCCTCGTTGGTGATGACGGCTGCGGGCGCATTCACCAGATCGAAGATGGCGCCGAGGTTGACCGAAAAGGCTTCCTTGCGCTGGCCCACGAACACCTTGCCAGGCGTCGCGCAGCCGGGGATGTTGATGGTCTGGATGTAGGAGTTGGCATAGCCTTCGTAGCTGTTGCCGGGGAAGGTCTTGGTGCCGATGTAGTCAATCGGCTTGTTGAAGGTGGTGCCGCCACCGGCAGCGGTGACAGCGCTGCGGGTGCCGCCGCGCCGGTCGCCGCGCACCACGTTAAGGGTGAAGCTCTCGGTGTAGCTCAGGGGCGCATTGGGTGAATTGGTCACCGCGCCGGCCTGGCGCAGGGGAATGGCGACGTTCTTGCCGCCGATGGGCAGCGTGATGCCGGCGCCGTTGTTGGCCAGGGTGTTCTTGAACTGGAACTGGAAGGTCAGGTCTTCCTTGCCGTCGCCGTTGTTGTCCACATGGATTTCATACAGCGCGTTCGGGTCGAGCGAGAAGTAATTCGGGCCGCCGTACGGGTCCTGCAAGGGCAGGTAGTTGGCAATCAGCGTGACGTTTCCGGTCTTGCCCGCCTCGTAGCTGTTGAACATGTAGAAATCAGTGCCATCGACCTTGGGGCTGGTGGTAATGAAAGGCGCCTCGCGGTGGCTTGACGCCATCGCGCTCATCGCGCTGCCAGTGGCTAGCAGTACCAGGCATGCATGGGCGACATGCCTAAATTTCATCTTCATGGTTGATCTCCTGTTGGAATACGTTACAGCGGTTGCTGTGCCGGAGGATACGTAGGCTTTTGCAAGCCGGATTCAGGTTTTTTTCAAGTAGGCAAGGTGTCCTACAGAATCAGCTGAAGTGACTGAATCCACCTATCCTGGAGCAGCCCGTCGTCCTACAAAAATGCGGTGTCTGGCCGGCTGCCCGCCACCTGGCAGACAGCCATCCGAAGGGCTGGCGCAGTGCGGCGCCTTCAGCAGGGTCGCCCAGGAAGTTTTAAAGAAAAATAGCCACAGTGCAAGCAACGCCTGCGCAGAGAGCTATCCTTTCAATAGCACTTACTGCCGCGCCGTTCGGATGTTGTGCGGAATCGCCTGCGGGTGGCTGGTGCGAAACGGGTTGATGTCCAGCCCGCCCCGCCGCGTGTAGCGGGCGTACACCGTCAGCTTGACCGGCCGGCAGCGCGTCCAGATGTCCATGAAGATGCGCTCGACGCACTGCTCGTGGAACTCGTGGTGGTTGCGAAAGCTCACCAGGTACTGCAGCAGGCCCTCCTGGATGATCTCGGCGCCGCTGTAGCTGATGCGCACGCTGCCCCAGTCGGGCTGGCCGGTCACCAGGCAGTTGCTCTTGAGCAGGTTGCTGGTCAGCACTTCAGTGACTGGCGGCTCGCCCTCGACGACCCCCAGCAGCTCGGGCGCCGGCGTGAAGCGGGTGCATTCCACATCCAGCCGGTCCAGGCTCAGGCCGTCGAGTTCGGCCACGTCCTCGCGGTCGAACATCTCGGGCAGCAGCAGCCGGGCGCCGACCGACGAGGCGTTCGGCGCGCCGCGCCAGGCGGCCTCGCTGATGTCGGCCCGCAGCCGCGCCAGCACCTCGGATGCATCGGCGAAGCGGCTGTTGTTGAAGCTGTTCAGGTAGAGCTTGAAGGACTTGCTCTCGATGATGTTGGGCGTCTCGCACGGAATGGTGAAATGCGCCAGCGCCACCTGCGGCTTGCCGCGCAGGTTGAGCCAGCTCAGCTCGAAGGCGGTCCACAGGTCGGCGCCGAAGAAAATCGGCGTGCCGCCGACGCCGATCTCGGCGCGCTTGGCCAGGCGCGGAATCGGGAACAGCAGTGAAGCGTCGTACTGGTCGGCATAGGCCGAGGCCTTGCCCAGGGGGGATTGCTCGGGATGGCTCATGGTTCAATTCAATCTAGTGTTGGGGTGCTGCAGCATTGAAATGCTGAATCAGGAGGGGCGCCAGCCGCTCGACGACGCCGGGCGGCAGGTCATGGCCCATGCCGTCGATGCCGACCAGCCGGGCGCCGGGAATGCGGCGGGCGGTGTCCTCGCCGCAGGCAAACGGCACCAGCGGGTCGGCCCGGCCATGCACCACCAGCGTCGGCGCGGTGATGCCTGCCAGCAGATCTGCGCGGCCGGTGTCGGCCAGGATGGCCACCATCTGCCGCAAGATGCCCTGCGGATAAAAACTGCGTTTTGCCGCCGCGCCGACCAGCTTCCACAACTCATCGTCGCGCATCGGATAGCCCGGGCTGCCGATGGTCTTGAAGACCCGCACCGAATGGTCGATGGCCGCGTCCAGCCCCTTGCCCGAAGGACGGCTGAACAGCACGCGGGCGACGTCCGGCCGGGCCTCGGGCAGGCCGCGCGCGCCGCTCGAACTCATGATGCTGGCCAGGCTCAGCATCCGCGCCGGCGCCAGCAGGGCCAGGCGCTGGGCCATCATGCCGCCCATGCTGGCGCCCACCACATGCGCCCGGTCGATCTTCAGCGCGTCGAGCACGCCCAGCGCGTCCTGCGCCATGTCCTGCAGGCTGTAGGGCGGAGTGATGCGCCAGCCCAGGCGGTGCTTCAGCCCCATCCAGAGCACCCTGGGCTTGCCCAGTTCGGGAAATTTCTGGCTCAGGCCGGCGTCGCGGTTGTCAAAGCGCACGACCCGCAAGCCGGCCTCGACGAGGGCCTGCACCAGGGCCGGCGGCCAAGCCACCAGCTGCATCCCCAAACCCATGATGAGCAGCACCGCCGGGCGGGCGCGGCCCTGCGCATCGAGGCCGGCGCCGCTGTCCTCGACTTCGATCTCGATTCCGTTTGCTCTTGTTTTCATAGCTGCTGGCGCAGGCAAATACTGCGCCTCCGGGTTGTTTTACCAATAAACCAGCATCTCTCGGATGCATTTTCGGCCGCATCCGGCGACTCGGCACTTCCGACGCAAAAACTCTGCCGTGACAAGCATGGACCACTTGTCATCCTGCGCATCAAGACCGTGTCATCCTGCGCATGAACCGCCCTTCATGCAGGCCTGATTCCGTTTCCGTTTCCGTTTCCGTTTCCATTTCGATACGAGATTAAGCGTGAAGCCGCAGACCGTGCTTCAGCACGGCAAGGCAAAGCAACGACATGTCGGATTGAAATGGAAATGGAATGATTACTGACCGGCATGCCGCAGACTCAATCGCCCTGCCCGCGCCTGAACACCAGCCGGTCCAGGCTTGACGCATCGGCGGCGAAGCCATAGCCTTCGGCATCAAAGCTTTTCAGCCCGTCCACCGTCGCCAGCCGGTTTTCAATCGCATGGCGCACCATCAGGCCGCGCGCGCGCTTGGCCATGAAGCTGATGATCTTGTACTTGCCGCCCCTGAATTCCTCGAACACGCAGGCCACCACCCGCGCCTTCAGCGCCTTGCGGTCCACCGCCTTGAAATACTCTTCGCTGGCCAGGTTGACGATCACCGGCGCCAGCTGCGCGCTAGCACGCTGGTTCAGGTAGCCGGCAATTTGCGCGCCCCAGAACTGGTAGAGATTCCTGCCCTGCGCAGTCGCCAGCGCGGTGCCCATTTCCAGCCGGTAGGGCTGCATCCAGTCGAGCGGGCGAAGCACGCCGTACAGGCCGCTCAGGATGCACAGATGGTCTTGCGCCCAGGCCAGCTGCGCGGCGTCCAGGGACTTGGCGTCGAGCCCGCCGTACACATCGCCGTTGAAGGCCAGGGCCGCCTGCTTGGAATTGCTGGCGGTGAAGCGAGGCGACCAGGCGGCATAACGGGCCACGTTCAGGCCCGCCAGCGCATCCGACAGCTTCATCAGCGTGGCGATCTGCTGCGGCGTCTTCAGCCTGAGCACGGCGATCAGCTCGGCGGCCTGGGCTTTGAAAACCGGCTGGCTGTGGGTGGCCAGGTGCGGCGGCGTGTCGAAGTCGAGGGCTTTGGCGGGAGACAGCAAAAACAGCATGGGCGGAAAATCCTTTGCGGCGGATTATCGGGCAGCTCATCCATGGCCTGCCGCAGGCGTCAGGCTGCAGAAAAACGGACGCGCAAAGCAGCCAGCCCCGGATTTGCCTGCCCCTGCCCTCGCCGTCGCCGCCGGTGCTGGACGTGCAGGCCGGCGGTCGGCCGGTCCGGCTGGAGCGCCCCAGGGCGCATACTGTCTGCTGGGCGTGATGCTGGCGAGCTATAAAAAGCTGTTTTCGGAAATCGTGCCGAATCCGCAGGTCTGTCGCAACCTCAAAAGCTTTTGCGCCGACTACCTGATGCGCCGCGCCGAGCGCCTGCCCGGCAGCGTGCTGCGGCCCGAGCGGCGCCGGGGTGTCTACTTCAACGGCGTGCTGTCGCGCGCCGAAGTCCACGGCAGCTACCAGCCCAGCCGCCAGCGCTGGCTGCGCGCGCAAACGGCTACTACGTGCCGAACCCCGGACTGCAGCTGCGCGCCCACGGCGGGGCCGAATGGCTGCCGTGGAAGCAGTGGCTGAACCAGCGCTTGGTGCGCGATGCGGAAACGCTAGAGTGAATTCGTTTTAACCAGCAAACCAATTTTTAACATCAAACAGGCCTCTGGCGCAGGCAGGTGTTGTGCAACCAGCTATTGATTCAATAGCAGTCAAAGTGCTGTTGCTGCAGGGAAGATGAATTTCGCTTTAAGTAGGCAGGCGAGCGGCTTTTGACGGCACAGGCTACAGCGCAGCGTATTGCGTGCGGTCAGGGGCCAGGCTTCCCAGCAGTTCCTTGAGGGCGGAATCGTAGAGGCTGGTCAGGTTGTCCATGATCTCCAGCATGCGTTCGCTGGCAGTGGCCATATCGCGCCGCGCCGTGGCGCGGCCCTTGCCGTCGAGCGCCCTTTGATAAAACGTCCATTGCACGCGCGCCTGCTGCAAATTTTTCTTGATGGACACGGTGGACACCGGCGCCGCTTCCAGGGCGTCCAGCCCGGCGGTGAATTCACTGCGCGCCGTGTCCAGTTGCTCGCGCACGAGCGCCGAATCCTGGCCGGCTTCGATCAGCATGAAGGACTTGGCCATTCTTTGCGACAGCATGCGCTGGCGGCCGGCGATGTTGACGATTTTCGCGCTGGGTTTGCCGCTGCTTTCCAATGCCCTGGCCAGGCGGTCGGCGCTGGCCAGCAGCTGTTCGGCGGCCTGGTTGACATCGGCGAGCCGGGCGGCTGCGGGCGCACCGGCCACCAGGCTAGAGAGGCGCCCGGCGTCAACGACGCACGCGTTCAGCAGAGCGGCCATGTCGGCGGAAAATCCGGCGCGATCCAGCTCTGTCAGGTTGGCCTTGACAATCCCCAGCGCGGTCGCCATCACTTTTTGCGCACGATCGGGCATCACGTCGAGCACCATCTCCGCATAGGCCTTGGCGATGCGCTGGGACAAGGCGCGCAGGCGCCCCGCGCGGTTGAGTGCCGTTGACAGCGCCAGCGGTTGCTGCGCCCATGCCGGCGCAGCAAAACCAGCAGCGCACAACAGCATTCCGGAGGCGCAGGCCTTTAGCGCCAGACGGCGCGGAAGTTGAGGCAGGTTGCGATTCCGGGAATGCGAGGCCATAAAACCAATCCTTGTTGAGAACAGGTGAAATTGTAGAGCCCCAATCCGGCGGGGCTTCATTGGACAACCCGCTTTTGACCAGGGAAGGATATGTGCGCCAGAGGCTTGGGGAAACGGCAAGCCCGCATCCGTCGAATAAAATCAGGCCTGCTCCAACACCCCCTTCAACCCAAGGCGGCATCCTGCGATGCCGTTTTTCATTGCCCCATGACTGACGCTGCCACCTCCACACCGCCCCACCCTGCCACCGACGCCGACCATGCCATCGCTTCCACGCCGGGACTGGACAGCCTGGCCAAGTCGTTCGAGCCGGTCGATATCGAGCGCCGCTGGGGGCCGCTCTGGGAGCAAAGCGGCCAGTACGAGCCGACGCTGGACGCCGCGAAGCCATCTTTCGCCATCCAGCTGCCGCCGCCCAATGTCACCGGCACGCTGCACATGGGCCATGCCTTCAACCAGACCATCATGGATTCGCTCACGCGCTACCACCGGATGCGCGGGGACAACACGCTGTGGGTGCCCGGCACCGACCACGCCGGCATCGCGACGCAGATCGTCGTCGAGCGCAAACTGCAGGCCGAACAAGGCAAGAGCCGCCACGACATGGGCCCGACGCCCGACGAGGCGCGCAAGAATTTCGTCAGCAAGGTCTGGGAATGGAAGGAAGAGTCCGGCTCCACCATCACCCGCCAGATGCGCCGCATGGGCGATTCGGTGTCGTGGCAGCATGAATACTTCACCATGGACCCCAAGATGTCCACGGTCGTCACCTCGACTTTCGTGCAGCTGTACGAACAAGGTTTGATCTACCGGGGCAAGCGACTGGTCAACTGGGACCCGGTGCTCAAATCCGCCGTGTCCGACCTGGAGGTCGAGAGCGAGGAGGAAGACGGATTCATGTGGCACATCCGCTACCCGCTGGCCGATGGCTCCGGCTCGGTGACGGTCGCCACGACGCGCCCCGAAACCATGCTGGGCGACGTGGCGGTGATGGTGCATCCGGAAGACGATCGTTACAAGCACCTGATCGGCCAGGAAGTCGTTCTGCCGCTGTGCGACCGAAACATCCCGGTGATTGCCGACGACTATGTGGACATGGCATTCGGCACTGGCGTTGTCAAGGTCACGCCCGCGCACGACGCCAACGACTATGCGGTCGGCCAGCGCCACGGGCTGCCGATCATCGGCGTCTTGAGCCTTGACGCGGCCATCAACGACAACGCGCCCGAGAAATACCGGGGCCTGGACCGCTTCGTCGCCCGCAAGGCCGTCGTGGCCGACCTGGACGCGCAGGGCTTCCTGGTCGAAGTGAAGAAGCACAAGCTGATGGTGCCGCGCTGCACCCGCACCGGCCAGGTGATCGAGCCGATGCTGACCGACCAGTGGTTTGTCGCGGTGAACAAGGTCTCAAGCCAGGACCCGACCGGCAAATCCATCGCGCAAAAGGCGATTGACGCGGTGGGCAGCGGCGCGGTGAAGTTCGTGCCCGAGCAGTGGGTCAACACCTACAACCAGTGGATGGGCAACATCCAGGACTGGTGCATTTCGCGCCAGCTCTGGTGGGGCCACCAGATTCCAGCGTGGTACGACGAGGACGGAAAGGTCTATGTGGCGACCGACGAGGCCGGCGCGCAGGCCCAGGCGCCCGGCAAGCTGCTTCGCCGCGACGAGGACGTTCTGGACACCTGGTATTCATCGGCACTGGTGCCCTTCTCGTCGCTTGGCTGGCCCGAGAAGACGAAAGAGCTGGACCTGTTCCTGCCGTCCAGCTTGCTGGTCACCGGCTACGACATCATCTTTTTCTGGGTTTCCCGGATGATCATGATGACGACGCATTTCACCGGCCAGGTGCCGTTCAAGCATGTGTATATCCACGGCCTGGTCAAGGATGCGCAGGGCAAGAAGATGA
>JAQGNK010000530.1 GCA_028291905.1 Polaromonas sp. | reverse complement strand
GGGCAGCGCAGGTTGCCCGCAGCGCAGCGCAGGGACCCAGGCAGCCGGGTCGCCTTTTCTTTGCTTACTTTCTTTTGGCGAAGCAAAAGACAAGTGAGTTGCCGCCGGGCAACCCCCGGCCAGCAGTTCAAAGCAGAGAAAACCAAAACCACGACCAACCACCAAGCCAAACCAAAAGAAACCAGAAACCGCTACGACTTCAATAGCTACCAGCGCATATAAACAATGCGCAAACCCTCGATTTCATCAAAAATCCATCCCGCCTCAAGCCATCCAGGCAAAAGAACGCGACAAGCCAGGCGCCAGGCTCAAGGCTCAAGCCACCAGCCGATACCCCACCGCCGTCTCGGTCAGCAGATGCCGGGGCTGCGCCGGGTCCAGCTCCAGCTTCTGCCGCAGATGCCCCATGTAGATCCGCAAGTAGTGGCTCTGTTCGGCATGGGAAGGCCCCCAGACCTCGCGCAGCAGCTGGCGGTGCGTCAGCACCCGGCCCACGTTGGTGATGAGCACCGTCAGCAGCCGGTACTCAATCGGCGTCAGGTGCACCTCGGCCCCGGCGCGCCGCACCAGCCGCGCCCGGCGGTCCACCACCACCTCGCCAAAGCTGAACAAAGGATCTTCCGGCGCGCCGTCACCCAGCGCCGTGCGCGGCCGGCGCAAATTAGCCCGCACCCGCGCCAGCAGCTCACCCACGCCGAAGGGCTTGGTCAGGTAGTCGTCGGCGCCGGCGTCCAGCGCGGCAATCTTGTCGGCCTCGTCCACCCGCGCCGACAGCACCACGATGGGCACGGCCGACCAGCCGCGCACATCGCGGATCAGCGCCAGCCCGTCGCCGTCCGGCAACCCCAGGTCGAGCACCAGCAGGTCGGGCTTGCGCGTGCCGGCCTCGGTCAGTCCGCGCTGCACCGTGTCGGCCTCAAACACCTGCCAGCCCTCGGCCTCCAGCGCGGCGCGCACGAAGCGGCGAATCTGCGGCTCGTCTTCAATCACCACGGCAACGGGGGTCAAGGTGGACATGGCAAGGGGTTTTTCGGTTAGGTGAGCTTGGGGTTCAGTCGAATCAGCCGGGCAGCCGCTCTTGCGCGACGTCAAGCGGACTCGGGCAGGCTTTGCGGCGGCGGGCGGCGCGGCAGCGTCACCGTGAATTCTGCACCACCGCCGGCCGCATTGCCCGCGCTGATCTGGCCCCGGTGGGCATCGACCACCGCCTTGCAGATTGCCAGCCCCAGGCCGACGCCGGGCGTGGCTGATTCGCTCCGGCCCCTGGTGAACTTGTCGAACAGCCCGCTGTCCCAGCCCAGCATCGCCGGCGCCAGGCCGGGGCCGTGGTCGCGCACCGTCAGCACCAGCGCCTGCGCATCGGCGCGGGCCGCGACTTCAATCGGCGCCCCAGCGGCCAAGCCGCTGTAGCGGGCGGCGTTTTCCAGCAGGTTGACCAGCACCCGCTCGATCAGCACCGCATCGAACTCGACCAGCGGCAAGTCCGCCGGCAGTGCGGTTTTCACCGGTTTGCCAGCCAGCGCATGCTGTGCCTGCCGGATCGCCGAGCCGACGATTTCCTCGACCGATTGCCAGTCGCTTTTCAGGTTGATCGCGCCGCTTTGCAGCCGCGCCATGTCCAGCAGGTTGTTGACCAGCGCGCTGAGCTGGCGCGCCTCGTCGCCGATGGCCTGCGCGGCCTCGGCCTGCGCCGGCGCCAGCGGCGGCTGGGCGCGCCGCAGGCCGTCGGCCAGGCCGATCAGCGCGGTCAGCGGCGTGCGCACATCATGCGAAATCGCCGCCAGCAGCATGTTACGCAGCTTTTCCGACTCCATCTGCACCACCGCATGCTGGGCGACCTCGACGTAATGCACCCGCTCCAGCGCAATCGCAATTTGCCGGGCCAGCGTGTCGAGCTGCTGCACCTGCTCGGGAATGAGCAGCCAGCGCGACTGCGCCGGCCTGAGGGCCAGCACGCCGCGCACCCGCATCGGCGCCTTCAGCGGCAGGTAATGCCAGGGCTGGGCCGACAGCGTGGCGGTCGCCAGGCCGGCGGGCTGCTGGTTGCGAAAGGCCCAGTCGGCCACGCTGGCGTCGAAGCCGGCGGGCACGTCCGGCGGCGCGGCCTCGAGCTGGTCGGCCGCATCGACCGTCAGCACCAGCGCCTCGCCGCCGAAGTTGCGCTTGACGGCGGCCTCGCCCAGCTCGCTGACCTGCGTGCTGAGCAGCGCGCCCGACAAATCGCGCGTCAGCTCGAACAAAAGCTGCGCCCGGCGCTCTCGGCTGGCGGAAATATGCGCCTGAAAGCGCAGGCCGGCGGTGAGCTGGCCGGTCAGCAGGCCGACCACCAGCATCACTGCGAAGGTCAGCAAATACTGCACATCGCTGACCGAGAACGACAGCCGGGGCGCGACGAAAAAATAGTCGAACGCAGCGACGTTCAAAAAAGCCGCCAGCGCCGCCGGCCCCCGGCCGAACTTCATCGCCACGCCCACGGTGCCGAGCAGGAACAGCATCACGATGTTGGCCTGGTCAAAAAAACGCAGCAGCGGCAGCGCCAGCACCGTCACCGCCACGCTGGCGCCCACCGCCCAGGCATAGCGCGGCAGACTGCCGTGCCAGGTCGGCTCATCCTTCTCATCGGACGAACGCGGCAGCGCCTGCGCCAGCCGCCGGGCGCTCTGGGCATGGCCGGCCTCCACGATGTCCAGCGTCGGGGCACGGGCGGCCAGCCGGCGCGTGATCGACACGCCTGGCCAGGCAGCGCGCCAGCCCACCTGCGCGGGACGGCCCACCACCAGCGTGGCGCAGTTCAGCCGCTGGGCCTGGTTGACCAGCTCCGCGGCGATATCGCTGCCCGTGAGCACCGCTGTTTCGGCGTCCAGCTCGCCGGCCAGCTTGAGCACGGCCAGCACCCGGTCGCGCCGCTCGGCGCTCAGGCGCTGCAGGCGCGGCGTCTCGACATAGGCGCCATGCCAGCGCACATTGAGCTGGCCGGCCAGGCGGGCCGCCGTGCGCACCGTCTGCTCGGCGCCCTCGTGCGGGCCGATGCAGGCCAGGATCGCGCCCTCGGTGTTCCAGACCGGCGCAATCGACTTTTCGACCCGGTAGCTGCGCACATCGTCTTCCACATGCTCGGCGGTGCGGCGCAGGGCGATCTCGCGCAGCGCGATTAGGTTGCCCTTGCGAAAGAAATTCTGCGCTGCCCGCTCGGCCTGCTGCGGCAGATAGACCTTGCCGGCCTTGAGCCGGGCGATCATCTCGTCGGGCGTGACATCGACCAGGATCAGTTCGTCGGCGCTGTCGATCACCGTGTCGGGCACGGTTTCGTGGATGCGGATGCCGGTGATGGCGCCGATGGTGCCGTTGAGGCTTTCCAGGTGCTGCACGTTCATGGCCGACCAGACATCGATGCCGGCCTCCAGCAGCTCCTCCACATCCTGCCAGCGCTTGGCATGGCGGGAACCCTCCACGTTGCTGTGCGCCAGCTCATCAACCAGCAGCAGCGCCGGCCTGCGCGCCAGCGCCGCGTCCAAGTCGAAATCCTTCAGGGTGCGGCCCCGGTAGGGCACGTCTCGCAACGCCAGCACCTCCAGGCCGGCCAGCAGCTCAGCGGTTTCCGCACGGCCATGGGTTTCGACCACGCCGACCAGCACCTCGCGGCCAGCCTTGCGCTCGCGCTGGGCCGCGCTGAGCATGGCGTAGGTCTTGCCGACGCCGGCGCTGGCGCCGAAATAAATGCGCAGCCGGCCCCGGCGGGCGCGGCCCTCGTCGCTGCGCATCTGTTCGAGCAGCTGGTCGGGGTCGGGGCGGGCGTCTTTAAGGTTGGGCATGCGGCTCGGGTGGTTGCAGGCAAATGCGGGAAGAATACGGCGCTGGCGACCGGGCCGCCCCGGCCTTGCTGGCGTCGCGGCCGGCCCCGGCGCGCAGGCCGCAGCTGCCGCGCACTGGCCGATTTTGCGTCATGGCCGGCCCGCGCCCGGCTTGGGCGAGTGGCGGCGCTTTTCCTTGCCAGCGCTCTGGCGCGTCACGATCCAGGCGGCCAGGCCCAGCGGCAGCAGCACGGCGGCCAATGCCAGCAGCGCGTGCAGCCAGTCAGCCAGTCAGCCAGCATGCTGCAAGCCATGGCGCTGCAGGTACGCCTTCCAGGACGACAGCGTGCCCAGCTCGCCGCCCGGCACGCTGTCCATGATGCGGTGCATCACCTCGCCGGTGCAGCTGGACAGCAGCCTGACTTCGAGCCGTACCTGCCGGGCGTCGGGCCGGGGAGTGCAGCGCACGATGCCGGCCTCGGGGCAGCCGGCGAGCGCGCGCCGCACCACGAACGCGTCGCAGCTGGGCACGGTCACATCGAGCACCAGCCACTGCGCGCCGGCGCCCGCAGCCCTTGCGGCGCCCGGTAAGACCCTGGAAACCGAAGCATCACTTGCGGCGGGTACTCGCACCAGGCTGGCACCCACCATTTCACGATATGCGGCATAAGCCATGAAAATATCTCTTCAAAAATGACTTGACGCCAAGGAGCTGCCGGCAGGCTTGTGGCTGCCCTGCATGCCCGGCGCCAAGCCGTTTCGGGATAATCGCCAGCTGCGCCGGCATGAAAATCATGCCGGGGCCCGGAACCCCTGCGGAACGCGGAAAAACTGCTTTCAGTTGCCCTTCAACGCAGCGCCTCCAGCGCGATGTTGAGCTGCAGCACATTGACCTGCGGCTCGCCCAGCAGCGCCAGCAGCGGCCGGTCGGTGTGGGCCTCTACCAGCGACTGCACCCGGTCGGCGGCCAGCTTGCGCGCTTTGGCCACGCGGGCCACCTGGTAGCGGGCGGCGGCCGGGCTGATGTGCGGGTCCAGTCCGCTGGCCGATGCGGTCACCAGATCGACCGGCACCAGGGCGGTGTTGTCCGGGTCGGCGGCGCGCAGCGCCTCGATGCGGCCCTTCACCGCATCGGCCAGCGCCGGGTTCAGCGGCCCCTGGTTGGAGCCGCTGGAGGCCGAGGCGTTGTAGGGCATGGGGCCGGTGGCCGACGGACGGCCCCAAAAATGGCCGGGGTCGGTGAAGTTCTGGCCGATCAGGGCCGAGCCGACGAGCTTGCCGCCGCGCTCGACCAGGCTGCCACCGGCCTGCGCCGGAAACAGCGCCTGGGCCGCGCCGGTGACCACCAGCGGATAGGCCACGCCGGTCACCAGCGTCAGGAACGCAAACAGCACCAGGGCCGGGCGAATAATGTTTTTCATGATGAAAATTCCTTGAATGGATGAATCAATGGGAGTGGCGCGGCTCAGGCCAGACCCAGCGCCACCAGCAGCAGGTCAATCGCCTTGATGCCGATGAAGGGCACGACCAGCCCGCCCAGGCCGTAGATCAACAGGTTGCGGCGCAGCAGCGCGGCCGCCCCGACGGCGCGGTATTTCACGCCCTTGAGCGCCAGCGGGATCAGGAACATGATGATCAGCGCATTGAAGATCACCGCCGACAAGATCGCCGACGATGGGCTGCCCAGCCGCATCACGTTGAGCGCACCCAGCTGCGGATAGGTGGTCACGAAAATCGCCGGGATGATGGCGAAGTACTTGGCCACGTCATTGGCAATCGAGAACGTCGTCAGCGAGCCGCGCGTCATCAGGAGCGCCTTGCCGGTTTCGACAATCTCCAGCAGCTTGGTCGGGTTCGAGTCCAGATCGATCATGTTGCCGGCTTCCTTGGCCGCCTGCGTGCCGCTGTTCATGGCAACCGCCACGTCGGCCTGCGCCAGTGCCGGGGCGTCGTTGGTGCCGTCGCCGGTCATTGCGACCAGCCGTCCCTCGGCCTGGTACTGTCGGATCAGTTTGAGCTTGTCCTCGGGCGTGGCCTCGGCCAGGAAGTCATCGACGCCAGCCTCGGCGGCAATCGCGGCGGCCGTCAGCTTGTTGTCGCCGGTGATCATCACCGTCTTGATGCCCATGCGGCGCAGTTCACCGAAGCGCTCCTTGATGCCGGTCTTCACCACGTCTTTCAGCTCGACGATGCCCAGCACGGTCTGGCCATCGCTGACGGCCAGCGGCGTGCTGCCGCGCCGCGAAACCTCATCCGACGCACGGGCGACCTCGGCCGGCACGCTGCCGCCCAGCGCCTGCACATGCTTGCGGATCGCATCGACCGCGCCCTTGCGCAGCTGACGAATCGTGCCGTCGGGCTTTTTGACATCCATGCCGCTCATGCGGGTCTGGGCGGTGAACGGCACTTCATGGCTGTCGCCAACCAGCGGCGCGCTGCCGCCCAGGCGCTGGGCCAGGGTGACAATGCTGCGGCCTTCGGGCGTTTCATCGGCCATCGAGGCCTGCATCGCGGCCAGCGCCAGCTGCGCGGCGGTCACGCCGGGCGCGGGCAGAAAGCTCGACGCCTGGCGGTTGCCGTGGGTGATGGTGCCGGTCTTGTCGAGCAGCAGCACATCCACGTCGCCGGCGGCCTCCACCGCCCGGCCGGAGGTGGCGATCACGTTGGCCTGCATCATCCGGCTCATGCCGGCCACGCCGACGGCCGACAGCAGCCCGCCGATGGTGGTCGGGATCAGGCAGACCAGCAGCGCAATCAGCGAAGTCATGCCGACGACCGTGCCGGCGCCGCTGACGCTGACGCTGAAGATCGAAAAAGGCAGCAGCGTCACCGTGACGACCAGGAACACTATCGTCAGCGCCACCAGCAAAATCGTCAGCGCGATCTCGTTGGGGGTTTTCTGCCGCTTGGCGCCCTCGACCATGCTGATCATCCGGTCCAGGAAGGACTCGCCGGGGTTGACGGTGATGCGCACCACCAGCCAGTCCGACAGCACCCGCGTGCCGCCGGTGACCGAGGAAAAGTCACCGCCCGACTCGCGCACCACCGGAGCCGATTCGCCGGTGATGGCGCTTTCATCGACCGAGGCCACGCCCTCGATGACCTCGCCGTCCAGCGGGATCATGTCTTGCGCCTCGACCAGCACCACATCGCCCTTGCGCAGATTCTCGGCCTGCTCGGGCAGCCAGCCAGAGCCGTGCTGGGGTTCCTTGAGCTTCTTGGCCCAGGTGCTCTTCTTCAGGCCCCGCAGCGATGCCGCCTGCGCCTTGCTGCGGCCCTCGGCAATCGACTCGGCGAAGTTGGCGAACAGCACGGTGAACCACAGCCACACGGCAATGGCGAAGATGAAGCCGGGTGAGCTTTCATTGCCGCCGGCCAATGGCGCCTGCAGCGCCTGCAGGCCGAGCAGCGTGGTCAGGATGCTGCCGATATAGACGACGAACATGACCGGGTTGCGCCACTGCACGCGCGGGCTGAGCTTGGCGAAGGACGCCAGGATGGCCGGCTTGAGCAGCGCGGCGTCAAACAGGACGGAAGGTTTCTTTTGCGCTTTGGTGTTCATGATTCATTAGCCTGTGGCGGTTTATTTGGCGGCGGCGGGCAGCATCAGGTGCTCGACCACCGGCCCCAGCGCCAGCGACGGGACATAGTTCAGCAGACCGACCAGCAGCACGGTGCCGATCAAGAGAGTGACAAACAGCGGGCCATGGGTCGGCATGGTGCCGCCGGTGACCGGCAGGCGTTTCTTGGCGGCCAGGCTGCCGGCAATCGCCAGCACCGGCACGATCACGCCAAAGCGCCCCAGCCACATGGCAATGCCCAGCAGCGTGTTGTAGAACGGCGTGTTGGCCGACAGGCCGGCAAAGGCGCTGCCGTTGTTGTTGCCCGCCGAGGTCAGCGCATACAGGATTTCAGAAAAACCATGCGCGCCCGGATTGGCCACGCCGGCCTGGCCCGCGCCCGACATCACGGCTATCGCGGTGCCGGCCAGCACCACCACCGGCGTGACCAGGATGGCAATCGAGGTCAGCTTCATCTCATGCGCCTCGATCTTCTTGCCCAGATATTCCGGCGTGCGGCCGATCATCAGCCCCGCGATGAACACCGCCAGGATGGCAAATATCAGCATGCCGTAGAGGCCGGTGCCGACGCCGCCGAACACCACTTCGCCAAGTTGCATCATCACCATCGGCACCATGCCGCCGAGCGGCGTCAGCGAGTCGTGCATGGCATTGACGGCGCCGCAGGACGCCGCAGTCGTGATGACCGCGAACAGGCTGGAGGCATTGATGCCGAAGCGGATTTCCTTGCCTTCCATGTTGCCGCCCGACTGAAGCGCGCTGGCGGCCTGGTCCACGCCCAGCGGCGAGAGCAGCGGATTGCCTACCTGTTCGGCCGGCGTGATGGCGATGACGGCCAGCACGAACATCACCGTCATCGCGGCCAGCACCGCCCAGCCCTGGCGCGTGTCGCCGACTTCGCGGCCGAAGGCGAAGCACAGCGCCGCCGGAATCAGAAAAATCGACAGCATCTGGAAGAAGTTGCTCAGCGCGGTCGGGTTTTCGTAAGGATGGGCCGAGTTGGCATTGAAAAAGCCCCCGCCGTTGGTACCGAGCATCTTGATGGCCTCTTGCGACGCGACCGGCCCCATGGCCAGGGTCTGCGTGCCGGTTTTTACGTCTTCCATGACCGGCGCGCCCTTGGCGTCCTTCAGCGGCTGGCCGTCAGGGCCATTCTTGGCGACTTGATAGGACGTGGTTTCCAGCGTCGCGGCCTCTTTGTAAGTGTCGAAGTTCTGGATCACGCCCTGGCCGACCAGAAAAATCGCGAACACCAGCGACAGCGGCAGCAGCAGCCAGGCGGTGATGCGGGTGACATCCACCCAGAAATTGCCGATCAGCCGCGTCGAGCGGGCCGCAAAGCCCCGGAACAGCGCGAACACGACGGCAATGCCGGTGGCGGCGGACAGAAAGTTCTGCACCGCCAGCCCGAGCATCTGGGTGAGGTAGCTCATGGTCGATTCGCCGGCATAGCCCTGCCAGTTGGTATTGGTGGCAAAGCTGATGGCGGTGTTGAAGGCCGAGTCGGGCGTCACCGATGCCATGGCAGCCGGGTTGAGCGGCAGCCCGCCCTGCAGCCGCTGCAGCGCATACACCGCCAGCACGCCCAGCGCATTGAAGGCCAGCAGCGCCAGCGCATAGGCCGACCAGTGCATCGATTTGTCAGCGGACGTGCCAGCAAGACGAAACAATGGCGCTTCTGCCCGCAGCATCCAGCGCGGCAGATTGCCAGACGACAGCCGCGCCAGCCAGATGCCCAGCGGCCAGGACAGGACAAGCAACACGCCCAGGTAAAGAGCCAGCAGGCCCAGGGAAGCACTGGTCATCATCAGAATTCCTCGGCGCAGATCAGCGCATAGACGAGGTAGGCAAACAGCAGGACAGCGCAGATGCCGCCAAAGCCGTAGAGAACTTCAAGGCCGATCATGCGCGGCCCCCTTCGGGCTTTTCGAGCCTCTGAAAGCCCAGCACCAGCAGACCCATCAGCGCCCACAGCAGGGCACCCCCCAGCACGAAAACGATATCCATCGCAGCTTCTCCAGTGAAAAATCAATGGGATGAGCTTCGCGCTTGGCGCGTAAAAACAGGGATGAAAGAAGGAGCGCGGGTGTAAAAAAAGCGCAAAGACGGCGGCTGGGCTTGACCTGCCGAAGCTGCTGTCTACTATTATTTTCATAGCTGCTTGCGCAGGTATTGCCTGCGCAAGAGCCCTGTTTGATCTAAAAACCCGGCAACCGGGCATAAAAAAGCCCCACCGCTTTGCAGGGGTGGGGCTGGGCGCCGATCAAGGCGCCGGGGTACACGCGCCGGGTTTACTCGGCAGCGGCGCTTTCATCGCTGGTCTCTGACTGCAGGGCTTGCAGTTCGGCGGCTTCGGACTCGGCGATGGCGCGACGTTCGTTGTCGTCCATCAGGTCCTTGGCCTTGCGGGCCTCGTGGTAGGCCATGCCGGTGCCGGCAGGAATCAAGCGGCCGACGATCACGTTTTCCTTCAGTCCGCGCAGCTCGTCGCGCTTGCCCATGATGGCCGCCTCGGTCAGCACGCGGGTGGTTTCCTGGAAGGAAGCCGCCGAGATGAACGAGTCGGTGGACAGCGACGCCTTGGTGATGCCGAGCAGCAGGTTGCTGAAGGTGGCGGCGATCTTGCCGTCGGCGCGCAGGGCGTCGTTGACGTCCAGCAATGCCGAGCGCTCGACCTGCTCGCCGGCAATGTAGCTCGAATCGCCGACGTTTTCGACGACCACGCGGCGCAGCATCTGGCGAACAATCACTTCGATGTGCTTGTCGTTGATCTTCACGCCCTGCAAGCGGTAGACATCCTGCACTTCGTCGACGATATAGCGGGCGAGTTCTTCCATACCCAGCAGGCGGAGAATGTCCTGCGGGTCGGCCGGGCCGTCCACAATCGATTCGCCCTTGTTCACCACCTGGCCCTCGTGCACCAGGATGTTTTTCTCCTTGGGCACGAGGTCTTCCCAGACCTTGCCTTCAGGGTCGGTGATCTGCAGGCGAACCTTGCCCTTGGTCTCCTTGCCGAAGGACACGGTACCGGTCATTTCTGCCAGCGTGCCCTTGTCTTTCGGCGTACGCGCTTCAAACAGCTCGGCCACACGCGGAAGGCCACCCGTGATGTCGCGCGTCTTCTGGCCTTCAACCGGAATACGCGCCAGCACTTCGCCGGGGCCGACGACCTGGCCGTCACGCACCTGCACCAGCGAACCGATCTGGAAGCCGATCGTCACCGAGTGGTCTGTGCCTGGGATCTTGACTTCGTTGCCGGCCGCATCGATCAGCTTGACCTGCGGACGAATCACCTTGGTTGCACCGCGGCGTTTCGGATCGATCACGACCAGCGTCGACAGACCGGTTACTTCGTCGAGCTGGCGCGCAACCGTCACGCCTTCTTCAACGTTCTCGAACAGCGTCTTGCCGGCAAACTCGGTAATGATCGGCCGTGTCAGCGGATCCCAGTTGGCCAGGATTGCACCGGCCTTGACAGTCTGGTCGGCTTTCACCGACAGGATGGCACCGTAAGGAACCTTGTGCCGCTCGCGCTCACGGCCATGCTCGTC
>JAQGNK010000496.1 GCA_028291905.1 Polaromonas sp. | reverse complement strand
CTGGCGCGCTTCGACCACGAAGCCGTTTTTGGTGAAGAACGGCTCGGCCGTCAAGCTGACATCAGCGAACAGCCGCGTGATGCCGCGGCTCCCCGCCGACTGGTGCAGCCGTGCCATCAGCGCCGCGCCCACCCCGCGCCCCGCCTGCGCGCCCGCGACGAAGAAATGGTCGATGTAGCCACTGGCCTGCAGGTCGGCGAAGCCGGCGATGGCCCCATCGATTTCGGCGACGAAAGGCTGGTTGCCCCGCAGCCGCGCGGCCCACTGCGCCGCGTCGTGCTGCAGCGGCCCCCAGGCGGCCAGCTGGCCGGGGCTGTAGTTCTTGCAGGCCAGTTGGTGCACCGATGAATGAAAGACAGCGCGAAGCGCGGCTTCGTCGCCGATGCGAAAGTCACGCAGATGCAGTGTCATGAAGTCCGGCCGCTGGTGTAGTTGACGCCGGTAATTTAACCGGACCGCGCGTGCAAACAAGCGCTGCAGCCAGCCCATTCCATCAAGCACCAGAGGCATCAAATGAAAACTTGTAACAGCTGCAGCGCCACCTTTACAAATGGCTTTACCTTTGCAAACGTCAACGGGTAAGCTGACGTAACCGTTGTGCATGTTTGATACCGAATGGAGTACCTATGAGCTTTTTCAAACCATCCCACCGCATCGCCGCGCTGGCCATTGCGTCACTTTTCATCGCAGGTTCCGGCTTTGCCAAGGACAAGGATGAGCACGGCAACGGCCATGGCAAGCACAAGGAGCACAAGGAAAAGAGCCACGAAAAGTACAAGGACAAGAGCCACGGTCAGCACGCCGACGTGCACCAGGCGCCGCAGCACGCCGTGCAGCGCCAGCGCCAGGACATCCGGCCCGGCACCTACTTCAATGACCAGCAGCGCACCCATGCGCGCGAGTACTACAGCCAGAACTACGGACAGGGCAAAAGCTGCCCGCCCGGCCTGGCTAAGAAGAACAACGGCTGCATGCCGCCGGGCCAGGCCAGGCACTGGGCGGTCGGCCAGCCCGTGCCGCGCGGCGTGACGGTGTACAGCGTTGCCCCGCAAGTCGTGCGCCAGCTGCCGCCCGCGCCCTACGGCTACCGCTATCAGCGCATCGGCAACGACATCGTGCTGGTGCAGCAGCAAAACAACCTGATCGTGGACATCATCATTGGCCTGCTCGGCTGAACCCACGACCACTGAAGCTGGCGGCTTCAGCCAAGCCAGCCCAAGCCCGAACAAAACCGGTGACTTCACCGCTTCTGAAAAACGACAGGAGACACACATGACTTCATTCTTCAAGGCAACCCTGACCGCACTGGCCATGGTGGCGGCCGGCCAGGCCATGGCGCAGGTCACTTTCTACCAGGACGACAACTACAAGGGCGCCAAGTTCACGACCGAACGCCCGGTCGAGAACTTCAGGCAGTCCGGTTTCAAGGACAAGGCCTCTTCGGTCATCGTGACGGGCAAGCTGTGGGAAGTCTGCGACCGGCCGCGCCTGGGCGGCCAGTGCATGGTGCTGCGCCCGGGCCAGTACCCTTCACTGTCAGCGCTGGGCCTTGACCAGCGCATCGCCTCCGTCCGCGCCGTGGGCCGCAACGAGCGGATCGATGAAAGCCGCTACGCGCCAGTGGCCGCTGCCGTGCCGTCCAACGCGCAGGTGATCTTCTACGCCAACGAGAATTTCCAGGGCCAGTCCTTCACCGCGCAGAGCCAGGTTGACGATTTCACCCGTTTCGGCTTCAACGACCGGGCCTCTTCGGTCGTGGTGCTGGGCGACCAGTGGGAAGCCTGCGAGAACGTGCGCTTTGGCGGCCGCTGCGTCGTGCTGCGGCCCGGCCGCTATCCGTCCCTGGCCGCCATGGGCATGGAAGACCGGGTCTCGTCCATCCGCGGCGTGGCCGCCACCGCACGCGTCAACGATGAACGCTACGCGCCGCTGCCCGCCCCGGTGTATGACAACCGCCGCTGCAACGAGGAGCGGCTTTACGAAGTCAATGTCACCTCGGTGCGCGCCGTCGTGGCCGCCCCCGAGAAGCGCTGCTGGATGGAGCGCGAGCCGGTGGCCACGCAGCCAGGCATCGGCAGCAATCCCAATATCGGCGGCGCCATTGCCGGCGCGGTGATTGGCGGCATTTTGGGCCACCAGGTGGGCGGGGGCACCGGCAAGCAGATCGCGACGGTCGGCGGCGCCGTGGCGGGCGCTGCGGTCGGCGCCAATGTGGGCCGCATCAGCGGCGGCGGCCAGCAGGTGGCGGGCCAGGATGTGCAAAAGTGCGACACCGTGCCCAGCCAGGCCAAGACCGAGTTCTGGGACGTGACCTACACCTTCCGGGGCCAGGAGCACACGATCCAGACGACAACCCAGCCCGGCCGGACCATCACGGTGAACGGCCAGGGCGAGCCGCGCACCTGAGCTGGCGCAGCAGCCACGCAGCCGTCGGTTTAGGCAACTGGTGGCTGCCGGCTGAGAATCCGTTCAGCCCAAGCCGATTGGCTGGACGGGATCGATGGGCTGGCGGCAGATTGCCATGAGCACCGTCTAGCGCCCCACCACCGACCAGCCAGCCTGCTGGTTGGCCTTGTTGTTTTCGTATTCCCAGGCGGTGCCGCAGCGGTCGCAGCGGTAGCTGGTGATGGTGACCAGCGCGCTGCCGCGCCTTTCCTGGCGGTTGTTGCCCTGCACCAGCTCGGCATGGCCGGGGGCGCGGCGCCAGTTGCGCTGCACGCCGGCGCACGACTCGCACAGTTCCATCTTTTTCAATTCGTTCTGGCGGTTCAGGTCTTGGGTCATGGTCTTGCTGCTTTTCAGGTGGGGCGAGGTTGCCTTGGAGGTTGGGGCCGATTGTCGCTCCTCGCTCCTCGCTCTTCGGCCATCTCCCTGGATGCCCCGGTCAGGCGCCGGCGCCCCGGCCACCCGGCAGGCGCAGGCCGCGCAGGCGCTGGTGCGCCGCGTCTTCCCCATCGACGGGCAACTGCTGCCGGGCCAGCAGGTAGTGGCTGGTGAACACATCCAGGTAGGCCTCTAGCGTCCGGGCAGCATGCGCCTCGCCGGCCAGTTCCAGGCACAGGGCGGCGACCTCCGAGGTGCAGAAATGGTCGGCCCGCTTGGCGCGGCGCAGGCGGTAGCGGGACAGCTGCTCGCTTTGCAGGCTGAGCACCGGCAGGTGGTCCAGGTACGGGCTCTTGCGAAACATCTTGCGCGCCTCCGGCCAGGTCGCGTCGAGCAGCACGAACAGCGGCCGCTTGGCGTCCTTGCCGTTGCCGCTATCGCTGTCGCTGCCGGGGCTGGCGGCCTGCACCGTCTCCACCACGCGCCCGCCGGCCACGAACTCGCCCGGAAACACCAGGTAGGGCTGCCACTGCGGATCGGCCAGCAGCGCCAGCAGCCCGGCGTCCACCTCGGTGCGCGCCCAGCCAAAGGCCGACGTATCAGCCACCACATCGGCAATCAGCCAGCCGGTGTTGCTCGGCTTGAGCGGCTCGATGTCGGCCATGAGCAGGCAAAACCCCGCACGCACCGGCACGGCCGGGCGCAAGGCGCACAGGCAGTGGCTCGGAATCAGCCGGCAGCCGGCGCAGCGCTCCCCGCGCGGCCCGCCACGGGCGAGAAAAGGCTTGGAACTGCGCGCCAGGCGGGCGGCGCGCAGGCGGGCGACAGAATGGGCGTGGTCATCAGTCAATGGAACTGGCGGCAAGACGGTTGGGCTGGACATCGGACGGACTGTAGCCTGCGCAGTGCAGGTTAATGCAGCCGGCCCCGGCGCTTCCCCGCGCCACGGTTCGGGCCATCTGCCGCGCAGAAACTGGCCGATGGGCTGATTTAATAGCCAAATCGGGCGCTTGCGCAGGCATTGACTGCGCAGGCTGCTATCAATATTGAATTCGCTCGTTATTCAAGCCTTTACACAGGCCTTTGATACTTGAGCTGCTTCACAGCGGCTTTTCAACACTTCACAAGGACATTGACATGAACAAAATATCTCTTTCGCTGGCAGCCCTGCTCGTTTCCTTCGCCGCGTCAACCGCCCAGGCGGGCACGGTCAATTTCGATTCAGGCAGCGCCAAGGTACACAGCGCCCCGGTGATCAAGCACCAGCAGCGCCACAAGCACAAGGTGTGGGTGCCTGCCCATCGCTCGCACGGCCGGCTGGTGAAGGGTCATTACATCTGGCGCTGATCCCGCATGGGCGGGAGTATTTTGACCTTCAACTTCCTAAACACGCTCCACTCCGCTAGTTACTTCGCTGGACGGTGCAGCCCGCAGATCTTGTTGCCGTCAAGGTCGCGCAGGTACGCCAGGTAGAGCCTGCCCGCCGGGCCTTCGCGAAAGCCCGGCGGCTCTTCGCAGGTGGTGCCGCCGTTGGCAATGCCGGCCGCATGGAAGGCATCCACCAATTCCGGCGACTGCACGGTAAACCCGACGGTGCTGCCGTTGCCAGGGCAAGCCGGCTCGCCATTGATGGGGGTGGAAATAGCGAACGACCCCGTCGGGCTGCGGTAGAAGTACCGGTTCTTGTTGGCAACGCCAGGGGCGATGCCCAGCGTGCCCAGCAGCGCATCGTAAAACTTCTTTGAACGCTCAAGATCGTTAACGCCAACCATCACATGACTGAACATAGCTTTCTCCGTGGGGTGCCGCAAATGGGCGAAATGGGATCAGGAATGGTAATGGATGGCGGGTTGATGCATGGCTTGCCGAGCTGTTGTACGAGGCTGTGGATTTGATGTGCGGTGGAGGAGGGGTTAGCTATAAACCGCAGCGTTGGGGCGGGTATTTATTGATTAACCCGCTACCAGATCGGCCATCAAAAGAGTGACAGGCCTTGTTCTCGTTTCAAGTCTCAACTCAGTTCAGATTTGAAGCGCCGGGTTAAAATCAATTTATTTATTATTGTAAATTTAACGCTTGACGTTAAAATTTCAATAATGATTATCCGAACAGCCGATGCCACCGTTCGCCAAAAACTGCTCCAGCTCCCTGCCGTGGTGTTGCTGGGGCCGCGCCAGGTGGGCAAAACCACGCTGGCCCGGCAAATCGCCAGCGACTGGCCCGGCGGCGCGGTGTACCTGGACCTGGAACGTCCGGCAGACCGGCTTCGGCTGGAAGATGCCGACAGCTACCTGCGCGCCCAGCAGGGCAAGCTGGTCATCCTGGACGAGATTCACCGCGCACCCGGCGTGTTTGAAGTCTTGCGCGGCATCATCGACGACAACCGCCAGGCGGGCCTGCGCAACGGGCAGTTCTTGCTGCTGGGTTCCGCTGGACTGGAGCTGATGCGCCAGTCGAGTGAAACGCTCGCCGGGCGCGTGGCCTATCTGGACATTGCCCCGCTGGGCAGCCTTGAAGCCGAACCCGCAGGCATTCAGAGCCAGCAGCTGTGGCTGCGCGGCGGCTTTCCCGACAGCCTTCTGGCCCCGGATGATGTGCAAAGCCTGGACTGGCGGCGCGACTTCATCCGCAGCTACCTGGAACGCGACGTGCCGATGTTCGCGCCGCGCCTGCCGGCCGAGACCGTCGGCCGCCTGTGGACCATGATGGCCCACAGCCAAGGCAGCGTGCTGAACCAGGCCCGCATCGCCAGCGCGCTGGGCGTGGCCAACCCGACGATTGACCGCTACATCGACCTGTTGGTGGACCTGCAACTGCTCAGGCGCCTGCGCCCGTGGGGCGGCAATATTGGCAAGCGGCTGGTCAAGTCGCCCAAGGTGTATGTGCGCGACAGCGGCCTGCTGCACGGTCTGCTGGAGTTGGAAACCCTGAACGATCTGCTGGGCCACCCGGTCTGCGGCCTGAGCTTTGAGGGGCATTGCATCGAAAACCTGATCCAGGCCGCCGGCAGCCGACGCGTGCCGTATTTCTACCGCACCCAGGTCGGCGCTGAAATAGACCTGCTGCTGGAAAAAGGCGGCCGCCCGGAAATCGCCATCGAGGTCAAGCGCTCCATGGCGCCCAGCCCGAAAAGAGGCTTTTCGCTGGCCTGCGATGACTTGCAGATCGAGCAGCGCTACGTGGTGTACCCCGGCACCGAGCGCATCCCCCTGCGCCACGGCGCGCAGGCGATTGGCTTGCAGGAGCTGGCTGGGTTGCTGCTGTCATAGCCAAATCGGGCGCTGGCGCAGGTGGCGCCTGCGCAAGCAGCTATCAAATTAAATAAGGATACGCAATGGAAAAAGTGTCTCGCACGGCCCCTGCCACACCCGATGCGGAATTGGCTCTGTATTCCAGCATCCGCTC
>JAQGNK010000475.1 GCA_028291905.1 Polaromonas sp. | reverse complement strand
GCTCGGCATCCGGCTGCACAAGGTCAACGTGGTCTGGCCGCTGGAGGCCACCATCACCCGCGACTTCGCCCAGGGGCTGCAGGAAATCCTGGTGGTCGAGGAAAAGCGCCAGGTCATCGAATACCAGCTGAAGGAAGAGCTGTACAACTGGCGCGCCGACGTGCGGCCCAATGTGCTGGGCAAGTTCGACGAGCCCGAAGGCGACCAGTCGGGCGGCGAATGGAGCCGCTCCAACCCGAGCGACAACTGGCTGCTGCGCGCCAAGGCCGACCTGACGCCGGCCATCATCGCCAAGGCGATTGCCAAGCGCCTGAAAAAGCTGGGCGTGCCGAGCGACATCGTGGCCCGGATGGATTCCAGGCTGGCGGTGATCGAAGGCCGCGAACGCGCATTGATCGAAACCAAGCTGGAAACCGGCGAGCGCGCCCCCTGGTTCTGCAGCGGCTGCCCGCACAACACCAGCACCCGCGTGCCCGAGGGGTCGCGGGCCGTGGCCGGCATCGGCTGCCACTACATGGCGACCTGGATGGACCGCTCGACCTCCACCTTCACCCAGATGGGCGGCGAGGGCGTGACCTGGGTCGGCCAGGCGGCCTTCACCCACGACGCGCATGTCTTCGCCAACCTGGGCGACGGCACCTACTTTCACAGCGGCCTGCTGGCGATTCGCCAGAGCATCGCCAGCGGCGTCAACATCACCTACAAGATTCTGTACAACGACGCGGTCGCCATGACCGGCGGCCAGCAGGTCGGCGAGCGGCCCGAAGGTCATTCGGTGCTGCAGATCATGAAAAGCCTGGAGTCCGAAGGCGTGGCCAAGCTCGTCATCGTGACCGACGAGCCCGAGAAATACGACGGCGCCAAGCTGCTCGACGGCGTCACGGTGCACCATCGCGACGAGCTGGACCAGCTCCAGCGCGAGTTCCGTGAACTCAAGGGCTGCACCGCCATCATCTATGACCAGACCTGCGCGACCGAAAAGCGCCGCCGCCGCAAGCGCGGCACGCTGGTCGATCCGGCCAAGCGCGTCGTTATCAACGAACTGGTCTGCGAAGGCTGTGGCGACTGCTCGGTGCAGTCCAACTGCCTGTCGGTGGAACCCCTGGAAACCGAATTCGGCCGCAAGCGCCGCATCAACCAGAACACCTGCAACAAGGACTATTCCTGCGTCAAGGGCTTCTGCCCGAGCTTTGTGACGGTCGAGGGCGGCCAGCTCAAGAAGCCCAAGAAAGAGAAAAAGGGCGACCTGGCGAACCTGCCGGCGATTCCCGAGCCCGTGCTGCCGGTGGCTGAAAACGCCTGGGGCATCGTGGTCGGCGGCGTCGGCGGCACCGGCGTCATCACCATCGGCCAGCTGCTGGGCATGGCGGCGCACCTTGAAGGCAAGGGCGTGGTCACGCAGGATGCGGGCGGCCTGGCGCAAAAAGGCGGCGCCACCTGGAGCCACATCCAGATCGCCAACCGGCCCGAAGCCATTTTCACCACGAAGGTCGATACCGCCAAGGCCGACCTCGTGATCGGCTGCGATCCCATCGTGACCGCCAGTCCGTACACGCTGGCGACGATGCAGCCGGGTCGTACCTTTGTTGCCATGAATTCGCACGGCGCGCCGACGGCCGCGTTCGTGACCAACCCCGGCTGGCAGTTCCCTGGCGTCAACTGCGAAAGCGCGGTGCAGTCGGCCGTGGGCGCCGGTTTGCTGGCGAGCTTCGACGCCGAGCAGGTCGCGGTGCAGCTGATTGGCGACTCGATCTATACCAATCCGCTGATCCTGGGTTTCGCCTGGCAAAAGGGCCGGGTGCCGCTGTCGCATGCGGCCTTGATGCGGGCGATTGAACTCAACGCAGTGCAGGTTGACAACAACAAGGCGGCGTTCGAATGGGGCCGTCGCTGCGCCCACGACCTGGCCTCGGTGCAGGCGCTGTTCAAGGCGGCGCAGGTCATTGAGTTCGTCAAGAAGCCGTCGCTGGGTGAAATGCTGAGCAAGCGCATCGCCTTTTTGACCGATTACCAGAATGCGGCCTATGCCCAGACCTACCAAGCTTTTGTTGAAAAAGTCCGCATGGCCGAAGCGCCGCTTGGCAAGACCATGCTGACCGAAGCTGTGGCCCGCTACCTCTTCAAACTGATGGCGTACAAGGACGAGTATGAAGTGGCGCGGCTGCACACCGACACCGGTTTTCTGAACAAGGTCAACGCCATGTTCGAGGGCGACTTCAAGCTCAACTACCACCTGGCGCCGCCGCTCATCGCCTCCAAGAACGACAAGGGCGAGCTGCAAAAGCAGCAATTCGGCCCGTGGATGCTGACCGGCTTCAGGCTGCTGGCCAGGATGAAAGGCCTGCGCGGCACGGCGTTCGATGTGTTTGGCCGCACCGACGAGCGCAAGGAGGAACGGGCGCTGATTGCCGAGTACCGCGCCAGCATCGAGGAAGTGCTGGCCGGCTTGAGCCCTGCAAACCATGCCGCCGCCGTGGAGATCGCCCGGATTCCCGAGCTGATCAAGGGCTACGGCCATGTCAAGGCGCGCCATCTGGCCACGGCCCGGCCCCAGTGGACGGCGCTGATGCAGGCCTTCCGCCAATCTGCCCAGCCTGTGGCGGTACAGCAAAAGCAAGCCGCCTGAGCACTTCAAGGCGCGGCTTGAAATCTGCCGCGCCGGCTTTTCCAAGCCTAGCGCGCTGGCGCTTTCGGCCTGGCGGCCAGAAAATAGCCGTATGCATGGCAGATGAATTCGGCGCTGGCCCCCGACGCATACAATCATGCCGTTCCTGCTCTGGCTACCCTGGCCTGAGCGCATGACAGCGTTTCCTTCAATCAATCCTCGTGGAGTCAGCCGTGTTTATTTCTTCAGCTTTTGCCCAAACCGCACCGGCTGCCGCAGCTGGCGGCACCGACATGATGTCGTCGCTGACAGGCATGCTGCCGCTGGTGCTGATGTTCGTGGTGTTGTATTTCGTGATGATCCGCCCGCAAATGAGAAAGCAGAAAGAGCATCGCTCCATGATCGATGCGCTGGCCAAGGGCGATGAAGTCGCCACCGCCGGCGGTCTGCTGGGCAAGGTCACCCGGCTGGGCGAGGGTTATCTGTCCCTGGAAATTTCGCCCGGTGTCGAAGTGCAGCTGCAGCGTAGCGCCATCGTCCAGGTGCTGCCCAAGGGCGCCATCAACAGCGCCAAATAAGAACAAGCCAAGCCTGCAACCGTTATTCGACCGCCAGGTCGGATCAGCCTGGCAATGCCGGGCCGGCTCTTTGTCTATTCGTTCACCAGGAACAGTCCTCTCATGAATCGTTATCCCGCCTGGAAGTACGCCATCATGCTGGTCGTGCTGCTGATCGCCGCCTTGTACACACTGCCCAATTTTTTTGGCGAAGCCCCCGCGGTGCAAGTCTCCAGCAGCAAGTCCACAGTGAAGGTGGACACCACCACGCTGGCAAAAGTCGAGGAGGCGCTGAAGCAGGCCGGCCTCGCGGCCAATGGCATCACGCTGGAAGCAGGCTCGATCAAGGCGCGTTTTGAAGACACCGATACCCAGGGCAGGGCCAGGGACGCCATCCAGAAAGCGCTGGTGCCCGATCAGGCCGACCCGGCGTATGTGGTGGCCCTTAATCTGCTGTCGCGCTCGCCCGCCTGGCTGACTGCCTTGAAAGCCAACCCGATGTACCTGGGGCTGGACCTGCGCGGCGGCGTGCATTTCATGCTGCAGGTCGATATGCCGGCGGCGCTCACCAAGCGCGTCGAATCGCTGGCCGGCGACATTCGCCTGTCGCTGCGGGAAAAGAACATCCGGCATGGCGGCATTGCCCGCAACGGCCAGGCCATCGAAATCCGGTTCCGCGATTCGGCCACGCTTGCATCGGCCCGCAATCTGATCCAGGACCAGATTCCTGATCTCCAGATGGTCGAGGCGCCCGACGGCACCGAATACAAGCTGACCGCCACCATCAAGCCGGAGGCGACCCGCCGCATTCAGGACCAGGCGCTCAAGCAGAACATGGTGACGCTGCACAACCGGATCAACGAGCTGGGCGTGGCCGAGCCGGTGATCCAGCAGCAGGGCGTTGACCGGATCGTGGTGCAGCTGCCCGGCGTGCAGGACACGGCCAAGGCCAAGGACATTCTCGGCCGCACCGCCACGCTGGAAATGCGCCTGGTCGAAGACAGCGCCGAAGCCCGCGCCGCCGAGAGCGGCAGCGGCCCGGTGCCGTTTGGCGCCGAGCGCTTTTTAGAGCGCAACGGCCAGGCGGTGATCGTCAAGAAGCAGGTGATCCTGACGGGCGAAAACCTGACTGACGCCCAGCCGGGCTTTGACTCGCAAAACCAGCAGCCCAAGGTCGATCTGACGGTCGATGCCAAAGGCGGCCGCATCATGCGCGACACCAGCCGCGAGAACATCAAGAAACGCATGGCGATCCTGCTGTTTGAAAAAGGCAAGGGCGAGGTGCTGACGGCGCCGGTCATCCAAAGCGAGCTGGGCAACAGGTTCCAGATTTCCGGCTCGATGAGCGTCAATGAAGCCAGCGACCTGGCGCTGCTGCTGCGCGCCGGCTCCCTGGCTGCGCCCATGGAAATTATCGAAGAACGCACCATTGGCCCGACGCTGGGCGCTGAAAACATCACCAAGGGCTTTCACAGCGTGTCCTGGGGATTTGCGGTGATCGTGGCGTTCATGGCCATGTATTACATGCTGTTCGGCCTGTTCTCCGGGATTGCGCTGGCGGTCAACCTGCTGCTGCTGGTGGCGGTGCTGTCAATGCTGCAGGCGACCCTGACGCTGCCGGGCATGGCGGCGATGGCGCTGGCCC
>JAQGNK010000470.1 GCA_028291905.1 Polaromonas sp. | reverse complement strand
CTGCAGGTGGCGTACACCAGCCGCCCGCCCGGCTTGAGCAGGCGCGCCGCGCTTTGCAAAATCGCGGTTTGCTTGGCAGTCAGCTCCTCGATCGCCTTGGGGTTGTGTCGCCATTTCAGGTCCGGGTTGCGCCGCAGCGTGCCCAGGCCCGAGCACGGTGCATCGACCAGCACCCGGTCGATTTTGCCGGCCAGCCGCTTGATGCGGTCGTCGCGCTCGTGGGCAATTGCCACCGGATGCACGTTCGACAAGCCGCTGCGCGCCAGGCGCGGCTTGAGCGCAGCCAGACGGTGAGCGGAGGTGTCGAAGGCGTAAAGCCGGCCGGTGGTGCGCATCGACGCGCCCAGCGCCAGGGTCTTGCCGCCGGCGCCAGCGCAGAAATCGACCACCATCTCGCCCCGTTTTGCATCGACCAGCAGGGCCAGCAGCTGGGAGCCCTCGTCCTGTACTTCAATCGCGCCGCGCTTGAAGGCGTCCACATTGGCCAGCTGCGGCTTGTCGGTCAGCCGCAGGCCCCAGGGTGAATACGGGGTTGCTACGGTTTTAATAGCTGCCCGCGCAAGCTCCTTCTGCACTTCAGCCCGTTTATCCTTCAATGTATTGACGCGCAGGTCAAGCCCGGCGGGCGCATTGAGGCTTTCGACCAACGGCCAGAAATCTTCGCCCAGCTGGCTTTTGAGCGGCTCGACCAGCCACTGCGGCAGGTTGTGGCGGTGCAGCTCCATCAGGTCGCCGGGCTTCACCTGGTCGCACCGGGCCAGCCAGTCCTGCTCCTGGTCGGTCAGCGCGCCATACAGGAAATCGCGCGGCGCGGCAAAACCCAGGATCGCCAGCCGGCGCTCTGGCACGCCGCTGCCGTGCTGGGCCAGGTAGGTGTACAGGTTTTTCTTGCGCAGCACGCCGTAGATGGTTTCGGCGACGGTGGCGCGCTCACGCGGGCCGAGCCGCAGCTCGCGGAAATAGCGCGACACCACCATGTCAGCGGGGTGGTCAAATTTAAGAACCTGCTTGAGAAGCTCGGTACAACAGTCGAGTAAGGCGTTAGGATGCATGCCGCTATTGTCCCACTGCCGCCCAGCTTTTTCATCAGCACCGACTTCCCATGCCCGAACACCTTCACCCGCTGATCGAAACCCCGCCCGGCCGCTACCGCCACTACAAGGGCCAGCTGTACGAGGTGATGGGCACGGTGCGCCACAGCGAATCCCTGGAGCCGATGACCTTGTACCGTGCGCTCTACGGCGAGCATGGGCTGTGGGTGCGGCCGGCGGCGATGTTCAATGGGGATGTGGTGATCGAAGGTGTTTGCCAGCCGCGTTTCATGCGTGAGCCAGATTAAGAGGCTGCAAACCATCCAGCGCAGCTACACCTGATGGCCGAACAAGGCACTGTCCATTCCATTAGAGCGCATGGCGCAGCGATAAAAGCAGCAGCGGTGCGCCTCCAGGCAACGCCCGCTTGAGTGCGCAAGAGAAAACAAGTCTTACAAGCTGCGCAGCTTGCGTGCGGCAGGCAGCCGGCCTAGCATGAAATCGCTGATATTTGCCTGTGCTGCGCACCACCGCGACTTCGGCGCCAGGGAAGCCCTAAGCCTGCACATCACTCTGTTGATGCCCGCGCAGCCTCTCACTGGTTGAGGGATGATTCAGAAGGAGGCGCGAGATGAAGCCTGCAATTGCACCTTGCGCCAGGGCCGCATGGCGGGCCTGGCTTTTTCCATGCCTGCTGGCCATGGGCCTGGCAGCCTGCGGCGGAGGCGGCAGCGAGCCCATGGTCAATGCGCCCCAGGCAAGCCTTGATGCGGGGAGTTTGATCGAGGTCCGTGCGCTGAGCGAACCAGCGCCGCCTGCCGCGGCCACATTTGACGTGGTCATCCTTGAAGCCGCACCGCCTGTCGCAACGGGCGCCACGGCAAGCGCTGCAAGCATCAACGCCACAAGCCAGGTTGCCTTCACGAGTTTTCGGGCGGATGGACGCCATGCGCTGTTTTATGACGGCCAGGCCATTCGCGATCTGGGACTGGGCTATGCGGCTGCAGTTAACAACGCGGGACAGGTGGCCGGGGGCACCGACGCCACCGCCACCCGCCCGGCGCATGCGCTGCGCTGGAGCACGGCCGGCCACACCCCCGCTGTTGCGGTCGATCTCGGGGCGCCGGCCGGTGCGACTTCACAGGCGAAATCGATCAATGCGGCGGGGCAGGTCGCAGGCTCCACCAGCCAGGTGATCAACGAACAGACCCAGTCGCATCCCTTCCTGTGGACCGAGGGGTTCGGAAGGAATGATCTGGTCAGGCTGCGGGTGCCCAGTTTTTCTTCTGGAACAGGCGAGTTTGTGAATGCGCTGGGCCAGGTGGCTGGCGGCGCATTCACCAGGCAAAGTGAAGCTGTACATGCCTACCTTTGGACGCCGCCCGGCAGCATTCGCGATCTCGGCACACTGGGCGGGGGCAACAGCTTTGCCAGAGCGCTGAATGACGAGGGCCAGGTGGCTGGTATCGCCGAAATTGAATTCGCGCGCCTATTTGCACGCAACCATGCCTTTTTATGGACTGCGGCGGGGGGCATGCGGGATCTGGGCACCCTGGGCGGCCGAAATTCAGACGCCTTCGCACTCAACGCCTCAGGGCAGGTTGCGGGAGTCTCCGACACGAAATTGATCGACCCTTTCACCTTCGCTAATCCCTTGGCCCATGCCTTCTTCTGGAGCCCTTCGGGGCCTAGCGCCGGCCGCATGCTTGATTTGGGGACGTTTGGCGGCCTGACATCATTTGCCTTCGCCATCAATGACGCCAGGCAGGTCGTGGGCAAGGCTGCGACGGACCCGGCCAGCCCCAACCTCTCGCATGCCTTCATCTGGACGGCGGCCCAGGGCCTGGTTGACCTCAACACCCGCATCCCGAAGGCGCCGGCCGGGCTGACATTGACCGAGGCGATAGCGGTTTCGCAGAACGGCTCGGTCCTGGCCCGCACCTTCGGGGGTTTGGTGCTGCTCACGCCCTCCGGCGACAGCTTCGCGAACGCCAGGCTGTCCATCGCCTCGCCGCCGGGCGCCTACCGGCCCTATCCCGGCCTGGCCGGACGCGCCAGGTTCAGCGCCGACATCCGGTCCGAGGGCACAGGCCAAAAGCCGACAGGCCAGACCCGGTTTCGTCTGGCCAGGGCGGGCCTGAACTTTGAAAGCACCGGCTACGACTGGCTCAATGTCCAGGCAAGCCGTGCGCAGTACCAAGGCAGCGGTACCCTCAATGGCACGGACGGCTACAAATTCAGTGTGACGCTGATCGATGGCGCAAGGGATGCCGCCAAAGATGACGCAGACGACGGGGATGAAGAAAACAACAGCGGCAACGCAAACAAGGGCAAGCACGCGGACGGCGCGGCGGACCGGCTGCGGATCCGTATCTGGCATGCCGATGCCGCCCAGGGCGCCAACGTGGTGGACTACGACAACCAGCTGGACGCCAGCGCAGAAGGCACGGCGAACGAGGGCACGGCCATCAATAAAGGCAAGGTCGCGGTTCGCGTTCGCCACCAGCACGGCAAGGAGTCAGAGCGGCATGCAGGGCCTTGAAAGGCTGGCAACCCGGGAGGAATCGCCAATGTCCGTCTCGACGCCGCTTGTTTAACTGCCGCTGTCGTTGGGCTCGGTCAAGAG
>JAQGNK010000459.1 GCA_028291905.1 Polaromonas sp. | reverse complement strand
GAAGTTTCCGGTCGATGAGCGCGAGGTTGAGTTCAACGCCATCCGGGCGCAGGGCGCGGGCGGGCAGAACGTCAACAAGGTGTCCAGCGCGGTGCATCTGCGCTTTGACATCATGGCTTCGTCGCTGCCGGTCGAGATCAAAGAGCGCCTAATGTCCTTGAGCGACAGCCGCATCACCCAGGAAGGCGTGCTGGTGCTCAAGGCGCAGCAGCACCGCACCCAGGAGATGAACCGGGCCGACGCGCTGGCCCGGCTGCAGCAGGTCATCGACGGCGTGTCCAATCCCCCGAAGGCCCGGCGCGCCACCAAGCCCACCTACGGCTCCAAGCAGCGCCGGCTGGAAGGCAAAAGCCAGCGTTCGGACACCAAGGCGCTGCGGGGCAGGGTGAACAAGGAATGACGCCGTGTGCGTCGCCCCTGCACCGCCGGCAGAAACTGCTGAGCTGTGCTTCAAAAGCAAACCGTCAAAGCCTGCCCCAAGGGCGTTTTGTGTATCCAGGCCAAAGCTGGCGATAGTGGGTAGTGCAAACGGTGGGTTCCTGTTTGAAGCCAGTAGCGATACCATGGTCGGAAATAACCCAAAACCTGAAGGAACCCAAATCTATGGCTGGCGACGTTCCGGGTTTTCTGATGCATGGTGGCGTCATGGGCGCGCTGCTGAGCGCCAGGGAATGGGATGGCACGGTGCTGGGTCCGCCAGGCAGCTGGCCCAGCAGTCTCAAGACGATGCTGGCAACCGTGCTTAGCAATCCGCAGCCGATGATCATGGGCTGGGGGCCGGATCTTCTGGCCTTTTTCAATGACGGCTACCGCAATATGGTGGATGGCCGCTTTGACGGCCTGGAGGGCAGGCCGGCTGCCGAGGTGTGGGCTGCCATCTGGCCTCAAATCGCACCCATCCTGAAAAAAACGCAGAGCGGCGTGGGTTCGCATTACGAGAACATGCCGTTGACCGTGTTGCGCAACGGCAACAAGACACACACCTGGTGGACATTCTCTTTCATGCCGTTTCGCACCGAGACAGGTGCGATTGCCGGCTTGTATTGCCTTTCAACCGAAACTACGGAAAAAGTCCTGGCCGAGCAGCGCAAGGCGCTTGATCAGAAACAGCAGGCATTCCGGCTCGAACTCGCCGAGGCCCTGCGCGACGCCCTCACGCCCGAAGTCCTGATGGGGATTGCGGCTGAAAAACTGGGCGTGCATCTGCAGGCAGCCTGCGTCGGCTATGCAGAAATTGATGAAACGGGCGAGTGGAGCCGTGTGCTCCACAACTGGACTCGGGGAGATTTTTGCAGCATGGTGGGCGCCTACCGCCTGGCTGATTTGAGCCCGCTCATGACCACTGAATTCCACGCTGGCCGGACGGTCGTGGTCAACGACACCAATACCGACCCCTTGACGGCCGGCAAAGCGTTCCGGGATGCTTACCGGTCATCTGGAAAACAGGCCTTCATCGATGCGCCGCTGATCAAGGATGGCCGGCTGGCCGCCATCTTGTTTGTGATCAATGCCGCGCCGCGCGCCTGGCTCGACAGCGAAAAGGCCCTGGTCGAGGAAGTGGCCGAGCGCACCTGGGCGTCCTTGCAGCGCCTGCAGTCCGAGCTTGACCTGCGCCAGGCCAACCGCGTGCTCGACCAGCGCACCGGCGAGCTGCTGCGCTCTGAAACCGCGCTGCGGCAATCGCAAAAGCTGGAGGCGCTGGGCCAGCTGACCGGCGGGGTCGCGCATGACTTCAACAATTTGCTGGCGGTCATCAGCTCCTCGGTGGAACTGCTGCGCAGCGACCGGCTGCCCGAAGCCGAGCGCGGCCGTTACCTGGACCTGATTTTCGACACCGTGGGCCGGGGCGCAAAACTCACCAGCCAGCTGCTGGCCTTCGCCCGCAAGCAGCCATTGAGCCCGGAAATCTTCGACGTGGACCTGCAGGTGCAGGGCGTGGTCGATTTCGTGCGACCCCTGATGGGCGCGCAGGTGCAGATACGGCATGAGGCCTGCGACGGGAACGGCTGCTTCATCGAGGCGGACATCAGCCAGTTTGAAAACGCGCTGATCAACCTGGCCATCAACGCGCGGGACGCCATGGACGCCAGGGGCGAGCTGACCATCAGGGTGCATGGGGTTGACAGCGTGCCGCCCGGACCGGGCCGCAGCCAGCGGTCGGGCGCCTTCGTGGCGGTTAGCGTCGCCGACACGGGCTGCGGCATTCCTGGCGACAAGCTGGAAATGATCTTCGAGCCTTTCTACACCACCAAGGAGGTGGGCAAGGGCACGGGACTGGGCTTGAGCCAGGTATTTGGCTTTACCAAGCAGTCCGGCGGCGAGGTGGAGGTCAGGAGCACGCCGGGAACGGGCTCTGCTTTTACCCTTTACCTCCCGCGCGCCGGAAAGGCTGCGCCGCAGGCTGCAGCAGACCCGCTGGAAAACTGTCCTGACGGCCATGCCCTGAGTGTGCTGATCGTGGAGGACAACGAGACGCTGGCGCAGATGACACGCGAGATCCTGAGCGCGCTGGGCTACCGGGTGGCCTGGGCTGCCAACGCGGCAGCCGCGCTGGATTTGCTGGCCGAAGACCGAGGCCGCTTCGAGCTGGTGTTCTCCGACGTGCTCATGCCCGGCATGAACGGGATCGAGTTCGGTGAACTGGTGCGCGCGCGCTATCCCGGCCTTGCCGTGGTGCTGACCAGCGGCTACAGCGCGGACATGGCCGAACAGGGGCAGCACGGCTTCAAGCTGGTCGTGAAGCCCTACACGTCCGATACGCTGGCCGGAGTCTTTCGCAAGGCGATGGCGGAGCTGCAGGCCTGAGGGCGCCGGGCAGCGCGTTCAAATTGCTCATTTTTTGATAGCTGCTTGCGCAGCCGCTGCCTGCGCCAGAGGCCGGTTTGGCTTGTATTTTCAGCTGCTCTGGCTGCCAGGCGCCGTGGCCTGAAAAAATGCGCAAGGCCACCGGGTCCATTGCCGGCCGCCCGGCAGGCGCTGACATATAACGAAACAAACCGATACCGCCGCGAGATGATCCGCCGGCCCCGGCCGGGCACCATGACAGCCTTCCACCACTGCTTTTCAACTGTTTTCAAAAAGGAAATCCCGTCATGAAACCCTGGATCAAACGCGCCCTGTTCGGCGTGTTCAGCGCCTCCCTCCTGGCCGGCAGCCTCACCGCCTGCGCCAGCCGCTATGCCGGGCACGACGCCGCCATGAGCCCCGAGCAGTCGGCGCAGCGGCGCGAAAAAATGATTGAGCGCGTGGCTGGCAAGCTCGACCTCAACCCGGACCAGAAGGCCCGCCTGTCCATGCTGGCAGGCAAGCTGCATGCGCAGCGCATCGCCCTGATGGGCCAGGGCACAGGCCCGCGCGCCGAATTCAGCGCGCTGCTGGCGGGCGACAAGTTCGACGCGGCGCGCGCCCAGGCGCTGGTCAACCAGAAGACCGCCGCGCTGCAGGCCGGCAGCCCCGAGGTGATTGCCGCGCTGGCCGATTTCTACAACAGCCTGAACCCTGCCCAGCAGCAAAAGGTGCGTGAGTTCATGCAAAGCCGGGGCCACGGCTTTCGCCGCGGGTAAGCCGCGATGCCCTCGCCGGGAACGATGAAGGCCGTGGCGCTGGCGCCGCTGCTGGCGCCGCTGCGCCTGCATGGCGCCGCGCTGCTGGCAGCGCTGCAGGCGCCGCACGACGAATTGCTGGCCCTGGTCTGGGGCCCCCGGTTTGACCGCGTGCATGCGCTGGGCCTGCTGCAGCTCCTGCCGCGCATCGCCCCCGGCCAGCTGCGGGCGCTGCTTTACGCGGCCGATGGCTACGACAGCCTGCCGGCGCCGGCCCAGCAGCGCCTTCGCCGGCTGATCCTGCGGCACCGCCGCCAGTGTGAAAATGCCGCATGCACCGCATCTTGCTGATTGACGACGACGCGCAGCTGGGCCCGCCGCTGGCGGCCTACTTTGCGCGCTTCGACCTGGTGCTGGCCTGTGCGCTGCGCCCCGGCGCCGGGCTTGACCTGCTGCGCCAGGGCGGCTGCGACGCGGTGATCCTGGACGTGATGCTGCCCGAGATGGACGGCTTCGCGCTGTGCCGGCTGATCCGCCGGGAAAGCGACATTCCGGTCATCATGCTGACCGCCCGGGGCGAGGTGATGGACCGGGTGGTGGGGCTCGAACTCGGCGCCGACGACTACCTGCCCAAGCCCTTCGAGCCGCGCGAGCTGGTGGCCCGGCTGCAGACCGTGCTGCGCCGCCGCGTCGCGCCGCCTGCCGCGCTGGCGCCAGAGGCGGCCGATGCCCCCCTGGTGTTCGACGGCCTGCTGATCGACCCGGCCACCCGCAGCGCCCGCCGCCACGGCGAGCCGCTGGAGCTGACCAGCACCGAGTTCGACCTGCTGCACCTGCTGGCGCGCGAAGCCGGGAAAGTGTTCAGCCGCGACGACATCCTGAACCGCCTGCGCGGCCACGAGGCCGAGCTGTACACCCGCGCCGTCGACATCGTGGTGAGCCGCCTGCGCAGGAAGCTCGAACCGCTGGACTGCATCAAGACGGTGCGCAACGCCGGCTATTCGCTGGCGCTGGGCCGCGCGCCGGGCCAGGCATGACGGGCAGGCGCCCCCAGCCCGGCCGGCGCTGGCACTGCCGCGCCCGCCATGCGCTGGCGCATTCGCTGCGCGTTCGCCTGATGACGCTTTTTCTGCTGCTGGCCCTGGCCATGGCCGGCACGTTCTTGCTCGGCATGCAGTACGCGCTGTCGATGGGCTGGCGCGACGCGGCGCGGCCGCTGGTGTCCGACTACGTGGACCGGCTGGCCGCCGACATCGGCAGCCCGCCCAGCCTGGCGCGCAGCCTGGCGCTGACGCGCCGACTGCCCCTGAGCATTCGCATCAGCGGCCCGGCGGTCAACTGGCGCAGCAACCCGGAGCCGCCCGGGCTTGAAGCCGGCAGCGACGCAGGCCGGCGCTGGAACCGCGATGAGCCGCGCTTTTTCGAGCGCAGCACCGCCGACGGCCACCGCATCCGCTTCGGGCTGGACGTGAAGGCCTGGCACGACCGCCCGCGCTTCATCGGCTGGGCCACGCTGGCATTGCTGCTGGCGCTCACCGCGCTGGCCTATGGCCGGGTGCGCCGCCTGCTGCGGCCGCTGGACGACATCCGCGCCGGCGCCATGCGTTTCGGCGCGGGCGACTTCGGCCAGCCGATTCCGGTGATCAAGCCGCACAAGCCCGACGAGCTGGGCGAGCTGGCCGCCACCATCAACACCATGGGCGCCGACATCGGCCAGATGCTGGACGCCAAGCGCGGCCTGCTGCTGGCCATCAGCCACGAGCTGCGCAGCCCGCTGACCCGGGCGCGGCTCAACACCGAGCTGCTGCCCGAGACCCCCGACGTTCAGCCCGGCCGCGACGCGCTGCTGCGCGACCTGGCGCTGATGCGCGACCTGGTCACCGACCTGCTGGAGAGCGAACGCCTGGCCAGCCGCCATGCCGCCCTGCAGCTGGAGCCGGTGGACCTGTGCAGGCTGGTGCGCGAGGTGCTGCTAGAGATGGGCGCCAGCCATCCGGCCGCCGGGCGCGTCACGCTGGAGGCGCCGCCAGTCCTGGCGCCCCAGCTGCTCGACCGCACCCGCATGCGCCTGCTGCTGCGCAACCTGCTGGACAACGCGCTGCGCCACAGCGCCGATGCGCCACAGCCGCCCGAAGTCAGCATCAGGCTGCAGGGGCAGGGCGTCTGCCTCACCGTGCGCGACCACGGCCCCGGCGTGGACGAAGCCGCGCTGCCCCATCTGGCCGAGCCGTTTTACCGCGCCGACAGCGCCCGCACCCGCGCCACCGGCGGCGTGGGCCTGGGGCTGTACCTGTGCCGGCTGGTGGCCCAGGCGCATGGCGGCAGCCTGGTGGCGCGCAATGCCCAGCCGGGGCTGGCGCTGCAGGTGCTGCTGCCGCTGTGAGTGCTGCCTGCAGGCGGGCAGGATTCGTCCAGCCAGCCGCCGCCACGCGGGACGCCGGCTGTCATGAACAGCTGGCGCGGCCCTGCCAGAAAAATCACCGCCTGTTCATTTTTCAGGCCCTTTTTCCATTTTGTGAAGAGGGTGTGAGATTGAACAAAAACCCCTGCCGGTGCGCGCAAGGCGGCGTGAATTGCGCCTGCGCTGTTGTTGAACTAGGACTCTTTATTGAATACAATTAATTAGTATTTACCCTATAAACACCTGAATTTCATTGATTTAACGCAATAAATGTATACAGTGCGTATCCATGAATCGCCTGACTCCTTCTGAAAACCTGAGCGCCGAGCTGCCTGAAGAAAGCAGCTCGCAGGTGGTCAAGGCCCAGCTCAGGCTGCGGGAGTTGATCCTGGCCGGTGACCTGCCCGGCGGCGCGCGCATCGCCGAACTCTCCATCGTCGAAAAGCTCGGCATCTCGCGCACGCCGATCCGCGCCGCGCTGATGCGGCTGGAGCAGGAAGGCCTGCTGCAGGCCCTGCCCAACGGCGGCTATGCGGTGCGCACCTTCACCGAGCGCGATGTCTCCGACGCCATCGAGCTGCGCGGCACCATCGAAGGCATGGCCGCGCGGCTGGCCGCCGAGCGCGGCGCGCCGGCGGTGGTGCTGGCCGAGGCTAGAGCCTGCCTGGTGCAAATTGACGGCCTGCTGTGCGAGCCGGCGCTCAGCGACGACGCTTTTTCACGCTATGTGGTGCTGAACGAAACATTCCACGGCCTGCTCGGCGAGCTGTCGGGCAGCCCTTTCATGCGCCGCGAGCTGGAGCGGGTCGCCAGCCTGCCGTTTGCCTCGCCTTCGGGCTTTGTCATCGTGCAGGCCAACTCGGCGCTGGCCAGGGACCGGTTCGTGGTGGCGCAGGACCAGCACGGCCAGGTGCTCGATGCGATTGAAAACCGCGAGGGCAGCCGCGCCGAAGCCATCATGCGCGAGCACTCCCGGCTGGCGCAGCGCAACCTGCGCGAAGCCATGCGCAACCCGCAGCACGACCAGATGCCCGGCGTGCGGCTGATCCGCAGGCGAAGCCAGAACGACTGGCCTGCGTGAAACCCCTCTTCTCGATTCCCGCCAAACCGCCAAACAATCAGCCAGCCCTTTTTATTTTTATGGAGACAACCATGCACAAGCGCTTCTTCCTTCACGCCATCGCCCTGGCAGCCTTGGGCCTCGCCGCCACGGGCGCCAGCGCCCAGGACAACACCTTCAAGATCGGGCTGGTGCTGCCCATGACCGGCCAGCAGGCAACCACCGGCCGGCAGATCGAAGCGGCGGCCCGGCTCTACATGGCGCAGAACGGCGACACCGTGGCGGGCAAGAAAATCCAGCTGATCGTGAAGGACGACACCTCGCTGCCCGACGCCACGCGCCGGCTGGCACAGGAGCTGGTGGTCAATGACAAGGTGAGCGTGCTGGCCGGCTTCGGCATCACGCCCTCGGCCATGGCGACCGCGCCGATCGCCACCCAGTCCAAGACGCCGATGGTGGTGATGGCGGCGGCCACGTCGAGCATCACCCAGGCTTCGCCCTACATCGTTCGCACCAGCTTCACGCTGCCGCAGGCCTCGGTCGCGCTGGCCGACTGGGCGCCCAAGAACGGCATCAAGAAGGTGGTCACGCTGGTGTCCGACTACGGCCCCGGCCTGGACGCGGAAAAGTATTTCAAGGAGCGGCTGACCTTCAACGGCGGCCAGGTGGTCGAGTCGCTGCGGGTGCCGCTGCGCGGACCGGACTTCGCGCCCTTCCTGCAGAAAGTGCGCGACGCCAAGCCCGATGCGCTGTTTGTCTTCGTGCCCTCGGGCGCCGGCGCGGCGGTGATGAAGCAGTTCGCCGAGCGCGGCCTGGACAAGGCCGGCATCAAGCTGATCGGCACTGGCGACGTGACCGACGATGACCAGCTCAACGACATGGGCGACGTGGCCCTGGGCGTGGTCACCTCGCACCACTCCTCCGCGTACCACCAGTCGCCGGCGAACAAGAAGTTCGTCACCGAGTT
>JAQGNK010000449.1 GCA_028291905.1 Polaromonas sp. | reverse complement strand
TTGACCGGATGGCCCTGGTGCACTTTGAATGGGGTGCTGCCGTACGCGATGATGAACGCGCGGTCGTGTGGCGGACCTGGGTTGATCACGCTGGCCTGGAAGGGATTGAGCTTGAAGGAGGACTTTTTTTCACAGACGAAATTCATGCCCTGCAAGCCACGGTTGCGGGACAGGGAATAGGCTTGTTAAGCCTCACGCTCGTGGCGCAAGAGCTCGCATCCGGTGTGCTTGTCCAACCGTTCGAGTTGACGCTTGAAAGCTTTCGCTACGATTTGGTTTATAGCCGCCGCGCAGCCAATGCCAGTGCAACAAAGTTGCTGTGCGAGTGGGTAAAGAGCGAATTTTCCAAAGGGTAATCAAGGCGCCCAGGTGCTTGGTCGCCCTAGGAGGGCAGCTGCGCTTTCAGCCCGGCGCAGTAATCAGTAGCCGGCAGCGCGGGCGTCGACCAAACCGCGTGAAAAGCATCGGGCCGGTCTGTGCCCGAGGCCTCGCCCGCGCGCAGCTGGAGCGACCTGGCCTTCAGGTCGGCCCGCAGGTGCTGCGGCACGCCCAGGGTGCGGTCGGCGTGGCCGTTGCCGGTCAGCAGCATCACTGTCTTGCCCGGCAGCACCGCCTGGTGAATAGCGTCGGCCATGGTGATGTCGCGGGCAATCTGGATGCGCGTCATCGGCGTGATCTGGCTCTCGGGCAGCAAGTTGCAGTGGCCCAGGCGAATCGCCTGCTGCTGCGCCTTGAGGGCCGGGCCGGGCAGCCGGCCGTCGAGCTGGGAATCGCTCATCTTGTCCCGCATCTGGGCGGCGGGCAGATTGGCGCCCAGCACCGGCACGCCGGCGCGCACCGCTGTCATCACCGCCGGGCCGTAGGCCTTCCAGGGCCAGCCCTTGTCGTTCCAGTTGAGGGCGCGGCGCGCCTCGTCGTCGGTGGCGCTGGGCTTGAGCTGGGCCGTGCTGGCGCCCACTTCGGCCATTTCCAGCGCCAGCGCCGCCAGCTGGCCGCGCACCGCCAGGCTGGAGACGATCTGCTGCTCGATGGCATGGTGTTCGGGCGCGTCGTGCTGCTCGCCGACCAGCAGCACATCGGCCGGCAGCAAGGGCGCGAGCCGCAGGGCGGCGTCGGCGGCGCTGGGGCTGCCGGTCTGCTCAAGAATGGGCAGCTCGGGCCGGCCGGCGCAGCCAGCGGCCAGCAGCAGCGGCGCGCAGACGGCAGCCAGCGCGGCGCGGCGCGGTGAAAACAAACGGGGTGGGAAAATCATCGCTGGATACTACTGCCTCGGCTCCGGCTTCTTTGGATTTTCCTGAGCGCCCATTTTGTGATGACGCCTTTTTCATGCATTCCAACACTTCCCAACGCCTCGGCCTGATGTTCAGGCGCCCCGTTGTCCGCATCCTGCTGACGCTGCTGCTGGCCTGGGCCGCCGCCGCCCTGTGCGTCATGGCGCGCACGCCGCTGCCGTGGATGATCGGCCCGCTGATGGCGACCGCGCTGGCCTCGATGCTCGGCGCGCCGACCGCCAGCTGGACGCCGCTGCGCAACGCAGGCCAATGGGCCATCGGCTGCGCGCTGGGGCTGTATTTCACGCCGCAGGTGGTGGCGCTGGTGGCTGGCCTGTGGTGGGCGATTGCCTTGAACATCGTCTGGGCGCTGGCGCTCGGGCTGGTGTTTGGCGCCTGGCTGCACTGGGTGCATCAGCGGCCGGGGCCGGGCCAGGCGCCGGGCAGCGCCACGGGGACGGCCGCGCAGGGCAGACGGCAGGCCTGGGGCCAGAAGTTTCATGTCGCCGGACTGTCGCGCACCACCACCTACTTTGCCGGGCCGGTCGGCGCGGCGTCCGAAATGACGCTGATGGCCGAGCGCCACGGCGGCCAGACCGAGCTGGTCGCCTCGGCCCACAGCCTGCGGGTGCTGCTGGTGACGCTGATTATCCCGTTCGGCTTTCAATGGGCCGGCCTGCACGGCCTGGACGCCGCCTTGCCCGGGCCGCGCATCGTCAACCCGGCCGGGCTGGCGCTGCTGGCGGTGCTGACCGGCGCCGGCTGCTGGACCATGATCAAGCTGCGGCGGACCAACCCCTGGTTTCTCGGCGCGCTGGCGGTGGCCTTGCTGCTGACGGCCTGCGGCGTCACCCTGTCGGCCATTCCGCAGGCCGTGACGAATGCGGCGCAGCTGGTCATCGGCATCAGCCTCGGGGTGCGGTTCAGCCGGAGCTTCGTGCATCTGGCGCCGCGCTGGCTGGGGTCGGTCGCGCTGGCCACGGTGGCGATGATCGGCCTGTGCGCCGCCTTCGCCTGGGCGCTGGCCTGGTCAACCCAGCTGCACTGGGCGACCTTGCTGCTCGGAACCTCGCCCGGCGGCATTGCCGAGATGGCGATCACCGCCAAGGTGCTGCAGCTGGGCGTGCCGGTGGTGACCGCTTTTCATGTGACCCGGCTGGCGGCGGTGCTGCTGCTGGCCGAGCCGATGTACCACTGGCTCCATCCGGCGCTGGCAAAGCCGCTGGGGCCTGGCGGCTAGCGCGCTGCTGGCAAAGGCCGCTCAAGCCTCGGCTGGCGCTGGCCTGGCAGGCTCGGGCTGGAGTCGGGAAAAAAACGGCTACAGCGCGGCCGTCTTTGCCAATTGGATGTCAAAAATGGCTGCGTCGCATGCAGGGATTGCGCAGGCAGCTATTGATTAAATAGCATAAAAAGACGGGGCTGCCGCTCTTGCACGCGCACGTAATGCGGTTTTGGCAAGCGCTGGATGACGGCCTGCCAGGCAGTCGTTCAGCCAGGCGGCGTCAGTGCAGCGACACCGTCGTGTTGGCCAGGCCGCTGTAGCCTTCGAGCGTGTCTTCCACCTCTTCCTGGGTTGGCGTGTCCTTGGCCCAGGCGCTCAGGCGCTGCTGGAACAGCTCGGCCCACGAGCCGTCGAGGTAGACCTCCTTGCCCGAGCGCTTGTCCACGATTTCAAAGCCGTGGCGCGCCAGCTGGGGAATGGCGGGCTGGGGCGCCGAGGCTTCGGGCGCATTGGCATGGATCTGCACCACCACGAAGGATTCCGAGTCATAAAGCAGTTGCATGGATGTTCTCCTTTACCCGCAGATGGCCACGATGGCCTGAACTTCAAGAGGATTGCTCGCTAGGGACGCAAGAAGCGCGCCCTGCCTGTCCAGTATCAGGGCCGGCTGACCTGCTTGAGCTGCTGATCCACGAAATCGCCGTTGGCTTGCGTGATTTTGTTGCGTACCGGCAAATAAACCAGCGATGGCGCGTACCACAGCTCCACTTTCTGGTCGTACTCGCGCCGGGGCTGGCGCGACAGCTTGACGGTCGCCAGCGCGCCGAAGGGCAGGCCGAGCACTTCCTCGCGCTCGACCAGGAAGGTCCAGTAGTCGGCATCGCGCGGCCCGGCGGTGAGCACGGTGATGGTCGAGCCGACCGGAAAACCGGCCGGGTTGCCGGCCAGCATGCCGCCGAGCTGCAGGATGACGCTCACCCGGTCCTGCGCGCCCTCGACCCACGGCACCGGCGGCGTGTTGGCGCTGAAGCTGATCTGGCCCTTGGTGGGCTCGAAATGAGCGGCCAGCTCGCTGCGCGACCTGTCGGAAAAGCGGCTCGGCGCCAGGCCTTGCGCGCTGATCTGGCCGGTGCTGCTCAGGGTGCGGGCGCCGATGAGGAAGGCCTTGGCGGTGACGCGGGCGTTGTAGCCGGCGCCGGTGTTCTCCCAGGCCAGCTCGCCCTGCGCATGGTAGGTCAGGCCCTTGGCGCTGCCGGTCATCTGGTAGTCCAGCAGGACGCTGGCGGGCAGGTCCATGGCGGTCACCGGGGTCTGGCTGGGCGGCGGGGGCGAGGTGGGCGGCGCCGCTGCCTGGGCGCTGCTGGCGGCGGACGCGGGCGCGGTGTCCGGCCCGGCGCCCTGGGTCTGGGCGGCGGGCTGGGGCGCGCCGGGCGCTGGCGCCGTGCTGTCCGGCTCCGGCGGCATGGGCGGCGGGTCGATGAGAACCGACTGCGCTATTGAATCAATAGCTGGTGGCGTAGGCTTTATCTGCGCTGCAGGCACTTTTTGCTTGATAACCGGCTTTTGGGCCGGCTTGGCAGCTGGCGGTGGCTTGGCCGTTGCCGGCGGGGCGGGCAGCGCCGGCGGCGGGCTGATCTGCGCCGGCGGCGGGGCAATGCTGCGGGTGATAAACGCCGGCGCACGCTGCAAGGCGGGCTCGGGCGCTAGGCCGAAGCGGGCCGGCTGGGTCTGCAGCACCAGCGCATGCGCCAGCAGCACCCCTCCGGCCAGCATGCCGAGGGTGCGCCACGGCACAATCCGGCGTGCTGTCGGTATCGGGGGATGAAATTGAGGCTGCATCGCCCGGTCAATTAATCAGGTTAATCAGGAGGTGATGGATGAAACTGGCCACTTACAAGGATGGCTCGCGCGACGGCCAGCTGGTCGTGGTGTCGCGCGACCTGTCAAGCGCGCATTATGCGACCGGCATTGCCAACAAGCTGCAGCAGGTGCTCGACGACTGGCGCTTCATGGCGCCGCAGCTGCAGGACCTGTCGGACCAGCTCAACGGCGGCAAGGCCCGCCATGCCTTTCCGTTCGAGCCCGCCAGCTGCATGGCGCCGCTGCCGCGTGCCTACCAGTGGGCCAGCGGCGGCGCCTTCCCCAGCCATGCCGAGCGGCTGCGCCAGGCCATGCCTTTTGCAAAAGCGCCGCCAGAAGGCAAAAGCGCCGGGCCGCTGATGCGCCAGGGCGCCGGCGACAGCTTCATCGGTCCGTGCGACGCGGTGCTGGTCGGTGGCGAAGCCGCTGGCGGGATCGACTTCGAGGCCCAGCTGGCGGCGATCGTGGGCGACGTGCCGATGGGCGCGAGCCCTGAAGAGGCGCTCGATGCCGTGCGGCTCCTGATGCTGGCCAGTGAGGTGTCGCTGCGCGGCCTGCCGCCAGATCCTGCGGTTGACGCGGCTTGCGGGGCAACCCGCGCCGAGGCCGGCCTGGCCACCGCCTTCAGCCCGGTCGCCGTCACGCCCGATGAAGTCGGCGATGCCTGGCGACAGGGCCGGCTCGGCCTGACGCTGCAGACCACCTGGCGCGGCCGCAAGGTCGGCCTGTGCGACAGCGGCGCCGACATGGGCTTTCACTTCGGCCAGCTGATCGCGCACCTGTGCCGCCGTCGCAGCCTGGGCGCCGGCAGCATCGTCGGCACCGGCGCGGTCAGCAACCGGGACTGGGCCCAGGGCTACCACTGCATTGCCGAGAAGCGGGCGATGGAGATCATCGACGGCAGCAAAGCCGCCACCCCCTTCATGCAGCCGGGCGACACGCTGCGCATCGAGGCAAAAGCAAAAAACGGACAGTCGGTGTTCGGCGCGATTGACCAGGCCATCCAGGCGGCGCCATAGGAAAGAGCGAAAAGGGCTGGCCCGCCGCAAAGGCCCAGGCCTGGCGGCTGCTCAGGCCCCGGCGCCGATCTGCTTGACGAACAGCCGGATGCCGCGCAGCAGCATCTCGACCGAGATGGCGACCAGGATTAGGCCCATCAGCCGCTCGAACGCCATCATGACCCGGTCGCCGGCCAGCCGCTGGATGCGCTCGGACAGCACCAGCACCACCGCGCAGACCGCCATCGTCACGCTCAGCGCGGCCACCCATTCCAGGCGCCGCTCCGGCGCCTGCGACACCAGCAGCATCACCGTCGCCAGCGCCGACGGCCCGGCCAGCGCCGGAATCGCCAGCGGCACGATCAGCGGCTCGCCGTGCACCGGCGGGGCCTCGGGCAGGTGCGACGGAAACACCATGCGCAGCGCGATCAAAAACATCACCACCGCGCCGGCGATCTGCAGCGACAGCTCGCTCAGGTTCATCACCCGCAAAAAGCCGTCGCCGATGAACATGAAGGCCAGCAGCAGCAAAAAGGCGATCAGCACCTCGCGCAGGATGACCCACATGCGCCGCTCGGGCGCCACGCCCTGCAGCGCGTTGACGAAAATCGGAATGTTGCCGAGCGGGTCGGTGATCAGCAGCAGCAAGATCGTGGCCGAGGCAAAGGTGTAGCCCATGGCTCAGCGCGCCGTGGTCATGCCGGCCCGGCGCTCAGGCCGCATACAGCGTGTCCAGCGAGCGAAAGCCCTTGATCTCGATGGGATTGCCGAAGGGGTCGCAAAAGAACATCGTCCACTGCTCGCCCGGCTGGCCCTCAAAGCGCGCTTGCGGCGCCAGGATGAAATCGGTGTGCGCGGCCTGCAGCCGGGCGGCCATGGCCTGCCAGTCGGGCAGCGTCAGCACCAGGCCGAAATGCGGCATCGGCACCAGCTGGTCGCCGACATGGCCGGTGCGCTCGGTCTTGAACGGCTGGCCCAGGTGCAGCGAGAGCTGATGGCCGAAAAAATCGAAATCGACCCAGGTGTCGGTGCTGCGGCCCTCAGTGCAGCCCAGCACGCCGGCATAAAAGCGGCGCGCCAGTTCCAGGTCGGTGACGTTGAAGGCGAAGTGGAAAAGGCTTTTCATGGGCCTTGAGTTTAGGCTGTGCCAGCGCCAGGCACCAGGCTGCGCGAACCAGGGCCCGCCATGCCCATCAAGGCCTGCCAGGAACTGCCGGTACGATCCATCGGGCCGCGCCAGCGGCGCTGCGCACCGGCCTCAGGTTCCCCGCCGCAGCCTGGAATGAGCTGATCCGAGCAGAAACGAGAAAAGTGTGAAAAGTTTCACATCCAGCCTGCAAATTATTGAAATTTGTCAATTTGCAAATTTCATATCTCAAATAGACTGGCCTTGTTTTCGAGACATATTGAAATTTATGTAAGCAAAGGAAAAAAAGTGATGCATACCTCACCATTTCTCAATGCCGAAGAAGTACGCGCTGCCGCCATCTCCAGGGCATCGCTGGCCATGCTTTCGATGGCCCGCCGCGAGCGCAACGCAAGGGCCGAACTGAACGCGGCTGTTTGCCACCTCAATACCCTGTCGCGCCAGCCCAGGCAGCCCGCGCCAGGCTACAGCACGCTGCCGGCCTGGATGCTTTCGAGGCCGGTCAAGGCCGCCTTGCTTCCTGTGCGCAAGGCCTTGCCTCTGGCCATGCTGTATTCCTTGTTCTCAATGGCGTGACTATCAGGTTTTCAGAAAATCTTCATTCAGGAATGGTTACCCTGCTTTGGCTGATGGCTTGCCCATCAGCTGTGCGCAGCCAGCGCATGAGCAGCCGATGAGCAGCGCATGGCCCGGCAGGCGTCTCGTGCATTCGGCGCCAACGCGCTGGGCAAGCCCTGACCGCTGATCCTGTGCCAGGCTGGCATGCGCTGCGCGAGTCGCCGACGGCGGTTTTTCGGCCCGCCAGGGGTTCAGCGCAAGAGCGGTCGAGCTGCTATTGAATAGCGAGCATGCTGCGCAGCTTGCGCAAGGGCTTGAACTGCTTTTCATGCCCTGAATCGCACCGTAGCCGATTCAGCCTGAAGATACCCGCCGTTACTGCCGAAATCCAGCGAAAAACCGGTTGACGCCATGGCGCCACGCTGCACAATGAAGGCGTGTGCCGGGGCTTGCGCCTTTGAGCGCGCAGGGCCATGGGAGCCCATTCCCAACCAAGAAGCCATAGGGCACAACCTGCCAGGAGACACGTCAATGAGCAATTCAAACACCCCTTCCTTTCCCGATTTCGGCAAAATGGTGCCCGGTTTTGATTTTTTGCAGAACCTGGCCAAGCAGGCCGCAGGCAGCGTTACCCAAGCCACCCCGCAGCTGCCCAGCCTTGGCAGCTGGATTGCGCCCACGCTCAATGTCGAAGAGCTGGACAAGCGGGTGCAGGAGTTGAAGGCCGTCCAGTTCTGGCTGGACCAGAATGCTGTGGCGCTCAAGGCGACCATTCAGGCGCTGGAGGTGCAGAAGATGACGCTTTCCACCCTCAAGGGCATGAACTTCAACATGGGCGAAGTGGCCAATGCCTTCAAGCTCAAGGTAAGCGACAGCATGGCCAACGGCATGCAGCGCATGACCGGCAAGCCCGACAAGGCTGAAAAATCCGACAAGGACAACAAGTTTCCTGGCCTTGAGATTCCGCCCTCGGCTTTCCAGGCCGGCAAGGAGCAGGCCGACGAAGAAGCCGAACCGGCTGCAAAGCCCTCAGCCTCCAGTGATCAAGCAGCCGCCGCGCCCAGCCCGGTTCCCAGCGTGGCCGACCCGATGCAGTGGTGGGGGGCGCTGACCCAGCAGTTCCAGACGATTGCCGCCGAGGCGATCAAGGAAGTCGCCAAGACCACCGCCATGGATGCCACCAAGAGCATTGCCTCGGGCATGGCCAAGGATGCCGTGAAAAACGCCACCGACATGGCCAAAGGCATGGCGGAAACCGCCACCAAGACCATGACCGGCGGCGCGCGCGCCGCCATGAACACCGCGCTGGGCGGCAACTGGCCCAAGCCGGCGGAAGAAAAGGCGGCACCGCGCAAGGCTGCCGCCAAGCCTGCAGGCAAGGCCGCCACCACTTCAAAGCCAAAATCCGCTGCGGCCAAGAAGTCCGGTGCGGGCACCGCCAGCGCCCGCAAGACCGCCCGCTGACAATGGCTTTGCAGCATGCCCGGTATCTGCAGCCGCTGCCAAGCCGTCCACCAGGGGACAGTCCGGATTTGTTCGGCGGTGAGCTACCTGTGCCACAGTAAGGCCTTGGCCCATCCTGCTTGAATTGCTGCCTTTTTTCAAAACCATGAAACTTTTCCCCTACGGTCACGCCACCCATCCGCAGTGGCAGATGGCGGCAGCCCTGGTGCTGGCGCAGCTGCGCGGCTACCTCGCCCTGCCTGGCTATGCCGGCGCGCCGACCCTGGCGCTGCTCTACATCACCGACCACTATGCGGACCAGGCGCAGGAAATCCTGGACCACCTGAGCGCCGAGCTGCCTTTCATCACCGACTGGAGCGGCACCGTGGGCGTCGGGATTGCCGCCAACAATGTCGAGTATTTCGACGAGCCCGCGCTGGCGGTCATGCTGTGCGAGCTGCCGCACGACCACTACCGCGTATTCTCCGGCGTGTCGCCGCTGCCGGCGGCCCGCAGTGGGCTGTTCCAGGCGCACACCGCGCTGGTGCATGCCGACGCCGGCACGCCCGACCTGGCCGAGTTGATCACCGAGATGGCCCAGCGCACCCAAAGCGGCTACCTGTTCGGCGGCCTGGCGTCCAGCCGCAGCCAGCGGGTGCAGTTCGCTTTGAGCGGCCACGGCAACCTGAAGGGGCACGGCGCGGCCTGCGGCGTGTTCACCGGCGGCCTGAGCGGCGTGGCCTTTGCCCGCGATGCCTCGGGCGAGATGGGCCTGATGTCGCGCGTCACCCAGGGCTGCCGGCCGATCTCGGCCACCTACGACATCACCGCCTGCGAAGGCAACGTGGTCACCGAACTCGATGGCGAGCCGGCGCTCGACGTGATGCTGGCGGCGCTGGACGTGTCGCTCGACCAGCCGGCCGAGGCGCTGGCCAAGGTGCGCAGCATCCTGGTGGGCCTGAGCCGGGTGTCGGACATCCCGATGGATGCCAGCCGCCGGCGCTCGGGCCAGTTCGGCGCCGAGGTCATGGTGCGCCACCTGGTCGGCCTGGACCCGTCGCGCCATGGCATTGCGATTGCCGATGTGCCCACGGTCGGCATGAAGCTGGCTTTCTGCGAACGCAATGCAGAAGCGGCGCGGGCCGACCTGATCCGCATCTGCGCCGAAATCCGCGAAGAGCTGGCGCCTGAAGAGCTGCCGCTTGAAGTGGCCGGCGCGCCGCATCCGGCGCCCGCCCACTGGACGCCGCCGCTGTCCCGGCGCATTGCCGGCGCGATCTACGTCAGCTGCTCCGGGCGCGGCGGGCCGCATTTCGGCACCCCCAGCGCCGAGCTGCAGATCGTGCGCCGCGCCCTGGGCGACGTGCCGCTGGTCGGCTACTTCGCCGGGGGCGAGATCGCCCGCAACCACCTGTGCGGCTATACCGGCGTGCTGACGGTGTTCACCGTGCCGGGTTGAGGCGCAGCGGCAGGCGGCAAGGGCTGGAGCGCACTGGCTTCAGCCAGCAAGCAAATCTTGGGCATCAAACAGCCTGATTGGCTACCTGGCTCAGACGTGCATCCCCGCGTCATTCCCGCAAAGGCGGGAATCCAGTGCCACATGCCCAACGCCGGCTGGATGCCCGCCTTTGCGGGAATGACGGTTTTTGTGTCTGAGGCGGGTAGCTAATCAGGTCAAAAGACCCTTGGTGTAGACGCTGCCTGCGCAGGCAGCCAGGCATTCGGTAGCGCAATGCTGCCCAGTGGCTTGAAAGCCGTGATGCAAGGAGGGTGACTGCACGCTGGCAGCAGGGGGCGCAGACCTGGCTTTGCCAGTCTGCACCAGTCGGCAGGCGAACCTTTTGAAAGCTGAGGCCGTTGCGCGTTGTGAGCGGTAACGCGGCTGTTCATCTTCAGCGCCGCAGGGCCGCAAAGGCCTCGAACTCCCAGCTCCGCATCGCCAGCAGCAAGGTGTAGCCCTCCAGGTCCTTGTCGGCCAGCTTCTGGTCGGCCTGGTGCTGCTGGGCAAAGTCCTGCGCCACGCGCTGCATGCGTTCCATGAACGACGGCGCCAGGCTGCGGCTGATGGACCCGTGCACCAGCAGCAGGCCTTCGCCCTCGCCGTCGAACCCGCCCGAAAAATAGTCCAGCAAGGCGTTGTCGCGAAAGTAATCCATCACCGGGCCGTGTGGCCGCCAGCGGAAGGTCTTGGCCAGCTTGAGCCGGTAGCGGTTGAGTGGCTTCAACTCGATGATGCCGATGCGGTCCAGCTGCGCCAGGTACTTGATGCACTCGGCCTCGGACAGCCGGTAGCTGCCGGTCATCTGTTCCAGCGTCCACTGCGACAGCACGCAGATCGCGGCCAGCAACAGCTTCTTGTCGGCCACCACGGCCTTTTCCTGCGACTCGGTCAGGCCGGCGAGCAGCGGCTGCGTGTCGGCCACGCGCCGTGCCAGATCGGCAAAGTCGAGCTTGAGGGCACGGCAGATGGCGTCGACACGCGACAGGGGCATGTCGCCGCGTGCCAGCATGCGCTTGACGCTGGACTCGGCCATGCCCAGCTTGGCGGCCAGGTCGGCGTAGGTCATGCGCGCGGCCTTGAGTTCCTTTTTCAGGACGGTGACGAGGTCGGCGGTGGTGCTCATGGGTATCGATTATCGGTACTTCGGGCGTGATTCCGGTGCACCTGGCTCATTTGAGGTGCTGCGGCGGCGTCTGGGGAGCACATTGCGGTTTCCGTCACTTCAGAGACCGCCGCTATGGTGTCACCCGAAATTTCCCGAGCCCTCCACCGTCGCGTGGTGGCGCTGCCGCCACGTCCGCGCCCGTGGCGGCGCGAATACCTGCTCGCAGGCTTTGCGCTGATGCTGCTTGCGGTGGCGGTGTTCGCCCCACCGGTCGCCCAGCCGCTGCACTACCACGACTTTGCCGACCAGCGGCTCTGGGGCGGATTGCCCCATGCGCTGGATGTGTTGAGCAATCTGCCCTTCGCGCTTTGGGGCTTGCTGGGCGCTGCGGTGCTGGTGCGGGCAATGGCAGCGCGCCTCCTCAGCGTGAGCGAAGCAGCCCTTGCCGCGCTGTTCTTTGTGGGCTTGCTGGTCACGGCCGGCGTGTCGTCGGCCTACCACGTGCACCCGGACGACGCCAGGCTGGCGTGGGACCGCGGCGGCATGGTACTGGCCTTCGCAGGTCTGCTCGGACTGGGCGGCTTGCAGGCCGTGAGTGTCCGCGCTGGCCTCATGCTGGCCGCGGCCATGCTGGTGCTGGGGCCGGTGGCGGTGCAGGTCTGGGCGGTCTCCGGCAACGTGTTGCCGTGGGCCGTGCTGCAGTTAAGCGGCATGGTCCTGATTGGAGTCTTCGCGGCCCTGCGCGCGCCTGTGGCTGGGCGGCTGTGCCGTATCCGCTGGCTGCTGGTCATCCTGATTTACGGCGTGGCCAAAGTGCTGGAACTCGGCGACCATGTGATTTTCGAATGGACCGGGCATGCGCTCTCCGGCCACAGCCTGAAGCACGTGGTGGCCAGCTTCGCTGCGTGGCCGGTGGTGGCCGCTCTGCTGGAAACCCGGAAATTCAGGGCAGAATCCAGTGCACAACGATAAGCAGAGCAGGCCGGCCAACGGGCGCAGCCCTGCCGCCGTACCACCGATACGAGGAGTCAAGCATGAGTGTTGAGATAACCGCCCCGGCGGCGCCGCCCGTTGTACACGCCCACCCGAACCAGTTCGCGCTGCTGCGCCAGCGCCGTTTCGCGCCGTTCTTCTGGACGCAGTTCTCCGGCGCCGCCAACGACAACCTGTTCAAGTTCGCCTTCACGGTGATGGTCACCTACCAGCTCAGTGTGAGCTGGTTGCCGCCTGCCCTCGCGGGGCTGGCGATCGGCGCGCTGTTCATCCTGCCTTTCCTGCTGTTCTCGGCCACCAGCGGCCAGCTCACCGACAAGTTCGAGAAAACCCGGGTCATCCGCTTTGTCAAAAACCTGGAGGTGGTGATCATGCTGATCGCCGCGGTCGGCTTCATGAGCCCCAACGCCAATGTGCAGGTGCTCGTGCTGCTGGGCTGCACCTTCCTGATGGGCCTGCATTCCACGATTTTTGGCCCGGTCAAATTTGCCTACCTGCCGCAGGCGCTCAATGAGCGCGAGCTGACCGGGGGCAATGGCATGGTCGAGATGGGCACCTTCGTGGCGATTTTGCTGGGCCAGGTGGTCGGCGGGTTGATGGTCTCGGTACCGCAGGTGGGCCCGACCTATGTGGCGGTGGCCTGCGTCGGCCTTGCGCTGGTGGGCCGGCTGGTGTCGCACCTCATTCCGTTGATGCCGGCCACCGACCCGGGGCTGAAGATCAACTGGAACCCGGTCACCGAAACCTGGCGCAACCTGAAGCTCGCCAGTGCCAATGTGGTGGTGTTCCGCTCGATGCTGGGCATCAGCTGGATGTGGTTTTTCGGGGCAGTGTTTCTGAGTCAGTTTCCCAGCTTCGCCAAGGAAGTGCTGCATGGCAATGAGCAGGTCGCTTCGCTCCTGCTGGTGGTGTTTTCCATCGGTATCGCCACCGGCTCGCTGCTCTGCGAGGTGCTGAGCAAGCGCCACGTCGAGATCGGACTGGTCCCGGTCGGTGCCATCGGCATGAGCATTTTTGCGGTAGACCTTTATTTCGCGTCGCGCGGCCTGCCTGCGGCGGAGGTCATGGGGGTCGGCACCTTCATGTCGCAGCACGCCCATTGGCGCGTGATGGTCGACCTCGCATTGCTCAGCCTGTTCGCCGGCCTGTACAGCGTGCCCATGTATGCGCTGATCCAGCTGCGCAGTCAGCCGACGCACCGGGCGCGCATCATCGCGGCCAACAACATCCTGAACGCGCTCTTCATGATCGTCAGCGCCATCCTCGCCGGTGCGCTGCTCAAGGCCGAGTTCAGCATTCCGCAG
>JAQGNK010000061.1 GCA_028291905.1 Polaromonas sp. | reverse complement strand
ATGCCGTACACCTGGAAAGCTTCCTTCGACGGACTGAGCACGTCCAGATCGACATTCAGCGGATAGTCAAGTGCAGCCTTGGCGGCGGCGGCGGTGAGGCGACCAAAATCGTTGCTGTCAGTGGCGTCTTGGTAAAAGGGAATCAATCCCTTGATCAGCGACAGGCGAATGGATGTCGGGTTGGCGTTTTCGGTCGAACCCGCCCGCGCCGCCATGAAGGTGGCGTTGTTCAGCGTGAGCTTGGCCATGTACAGCATGCCGGCCTGCACCAGCACAAAGGTGAACAGGATGGCCACCGGCCCGACGATGACGAATTCGGTCAGCGCGGAGCCGCGTGCACCCGAGGCGCGCCGGCCCTGGCTGCTGCGAAATAGCGAGGAGAAGTTGCGGCCCATGCTGGTGCCTGCTTAACGCGCCGGACCACCGGTTGTTGCGGCAGCCGTCCCCATCAGCGCCTCCAAAGGCGAGGCCGGTCCACTCAGGCCCTGGGCAGCGGCGCGTGCCGGGTCTTGCATGCGAAAGCTCGCTGGCGGAACTGCGACCGCGACCGGGGCACTCTCCGCCGTGCGGCGGAAAACCGGCCCCAGCTCGCGTGTCAGCCGCGATATCTCGACCTGTACCGGCGGCGGCGCGGTGGCGCTGTTGGCAGAGGCAGCGCTCAGCGCCACTTCAGCCTGCGACAAGCGGATCAGGCTGAGGTTGTAGGCTGCCCGTGCATCGCGCGGGTCGATGCGCAAGGCCATGTCGAAGGCGGCGGACGCTTCGTCCAGGTTGCCGGCCAGCGCATTGGACGCCCCCAGGCCGAACCAGACCTGCGTGTTGCGCGGATAAACGGCGGTCAAAGACTTGAACTCGCGCGCCGCCACCAGCCACTCGCCGCGTGCGTAGGCATCTTCGGCCAGGCGCAGCGACGCCTGGGCGTCGGCCGTGCCGGGTGGCGCCACGCGTGCCACTGGCTCGACGGGTGCGGCGGCGGCTTCCTTGCGCTCTGGCAATTGCCGGGCCTGTCCCGGCGAGCCCAGCACGCCCACCACTCGCTCGCTGGCGGCAGCGGCCTGCCCGTTCGCCGGATTGGCGCAGGCCGCCAGGCAGGACAGCAGCAGCAGCGCGGCTGGCAGGGCAGCAGAACGAAAAGCGGAACGGGGCAGGAAAGAAAAAATCATGGTTGAACCAGAACGGGCCTGAGATCAGGCCATGGATGAATCGGAGGGTGGCGAGCGGGTGGTGATGTGCTGGCCGGGGCGCAGTCCCAGCGCCTGCGCCTGTCCCGCCAGCAATTCGATGACAGACACCGCGCCACGGCAAAGGCGAAAGCGCAAAGGCCCAACGGCCTGGGCAATGCGCAGCACACGGCTTTGCGCGTCGAGAAACAGCACGTCGATGGCATAGGCCATGCCCACGGTGTGAATGCTGGGGCATTGGGGAATCCACAGCGCCTCGCCAGCGGCAAGGGGTGCAAACCACAGCAGGCCCCGCGCCCGCTGGGCGAAGGTGCGGGCTTGCCACACAGCGCAGTCGAGCGCTTGGCCATCGGCCACAAGCCTGCCTGCAAACGCCTGCGGCCGGCGGCCGGGCAGCGCTGGGGCAGCCATGTTCTGAGCGGCGGGGCCGGGCGTGTTCATGCTAGAGCCCGGAGGCCAGGAACTTCATGGCTATTGGAAAACCGATGACGATGAAAGTGCAGGGGAAGATGAAAAAGATCAGCGGGCCGAGCATCTTGACAGGCGCTTCCATGGCGAGTTTTTCAGCCCGCAGGAAGCGCTCGGAGCGCCGCTGGTCGGACTGCGCGCGCAGGATGGGGCCAATGCTGGAGCCGGTTTTCTCGCCCTGGATCAGCGCGCTGACAAAGCTGGTGATCGGCGTGAAGTCGAGCCGGGCGGCGAAGTCGCGCAACGCATCGACCCGGGCCTTGCCGGCACGCACCTCGCGGAGCACGCGGTTGATCTCGACACCCAGCGGGCTGGCCGCGCTTTTGGCGACCGCCTGCTGCATGGCGCCCGACAGGTTCAGGCCGGCCTCGATGGACAGGGTCATCAGGTCGATGAAAAACGGCAGGGCTTTCAAAATGGCGAGGTTGCGCTTCTTGTGCATCTCGCCGAGCCACAGGTTGGGGTAGAAAAACGCCAGCGCGGCGATCACGAGCGGGGTTGAAAAGCCGCCCGACATCATGCGCGACATCAGGAAACCGAACACCAGCCCGACGATGCTGGAGACGACCTTGCCGGCGAAGAACTGCCGCGCCGACAGCGCATAGTCCTGGCCGGCGCGGCGCAGGGCGGTGGCGTAGCGTTCTTCGGCGCGCCGGCTCAGCGCCCAGCTCAGACTGACCGACAGCAGGATGATCAGCGGCCACAGCAGGCGAAACAGCAGCGGCGGGCGGTCTTTGTAGGTGCGGTCTTCATTGGGCGACTGGCGGAACAGGCTGTACACCGCCCAGAGGCCGACCATGATGGCCAGGGCCAGGACGATGGAAGATAAAAGAGGCAGCATGGCGGGGCTTTTTCTAGACGTCGATGGTGACGATTTTCTTGATGAACACGCCGCCCAGAATGAGCAGCACGGCCACGGCCATCATGACGGCCCAGCCGTAATAGGTGGTGAACAGCGGCGCCATGGCTTCGGGCTCCATCTGGAACAGCACAAACGCCAGAAACACCGGCAGCAAGCCCACGATGACGCCCTGCAGCTTGCCCTGCGACGTCAGCGCGCGGATCTTGCCTTCCAGCGCCGCCTTGGTGCGCAGCGTCGAGGCCAGCCGCTCCAGCACTTCCGAGAGGTTGCCGCCCACATCCTTGGAAATCGTGATGGCCGCCACCATGAGGTTCACGTCTTCCAGGTTGACGCGCTTGGCGAAGCTTTCAAACGCGTCGTCCAGCGAGACGCCGAGCTTTTGCTCGCGCAGCACCAGCGACAGCTCCTGGCTGAAAGGCGGCGCGGTTTCCGTGGCCACCAGGTCCATCGCAATCGCCAGGCTGGCGCCCGAGCGCAGCGAGCCCGACATCATGTTGAGCGCGTCGGGCATCTGCTCGATCAGCTTGGCTTCGCGGCGCTTTTTCAGGTAGCCGTAGGCCGCGCGCGGCAGGATGAACAGCAGCACCGCCGCAATCACCGCCAGCGGCACGGCGCCCGTCAGCAGGATGATCAGCAGCGGCACGACGGCCACCATCGACAGATTGATGAAGAACAGCCGCTGCGGATCGATGAAGAGGAACATGTCCTCCAACGAGGTCTTGGCGTCGGTCGTGAACTTGGAGCGGTAGCGGCCCCAGGCCTGCGCCACAAAAAACAGCGCCAGCATCACGCTCAGCGCCACCAGCAGCGAGATCAGGGTGGACATCATTGGGTTTTCCTGAAGATGTCCAGATCGACGGCAATGCCCATCTGGCGCAGTTTTTCGTAGAACTCGGGCACGGCGTCGCAGCCGGTGTAGTAGCCGTCGGTCTTGCCTTCGGGGGTGAAGCCGGTCTCGACATATTCGAACAAGTCCTGCAGCTGGATCTTGCCGGTCTCCACGCCGGTGACTTCCGTGATGCGCGTGATCTTGCGGCTGCCGCAGGCAAAGCGCGTCTGCTGCACGATCAGGTCCACCGCCGACGCCACCTGCTCGCGGATGGCGGTCACCGGCAGGTCCATGCCGGCCATCAGCACCATCACTTCCAGCCGCGCCAGCATGTCGCGCGGGCTGTTGGCGTGCGCCGTCGTCAGCGAGCCGTCATGGCCGGTGTTCATCGCCTGCAGCATGTCCAGCGCCTCGCCGCCCCGGCATTCGCCGACGACGATGCGGTCGGGCCGCATGCGCAACGAGTTGCGGACCAGCTCGCGGATCGCCACCTGCCCTTTGCCTTCGGCATTCGCCGGGCGGGATTCGAGCGACACCAGGTGCTCGTGGCGCAGCTGCAGCTCGGCGGCGTCCTCGATGGTGACGATGCGCTCGTTGTCGGGAATGAAGTTGCTCAGGATGTTGAGCAGCGTGGTCTTGCCCGAGCCGGTGCCGCCTGAGACGATGATGTTCTTGCGCTGCTTGACAGCGATCTGCAGGAATTCGACCATGCTGGCATTGGCCGAGCCGAACTTCATCAGGTCTTCGGCGCCGAGCTTGCGCTTGGAAAATTTGCGGATCGTCATCGACGGCCCCTTGAGGGCCAGCGGCGGAATGATGGCATTGAAACGCGAGCCGTCCTTCAGGCGCGCATCGACCAGCGGCGAGCTTTCGTCGATGCGCCGGCCCACCGGCGCCACGATGCGCTCGATCACGCCCATCATGGCTTTTTCGCTCGAAAACGCGTAGGGCACACGCACCAGCTTGCCATCGCGCTCGACGAAGATTTCATCGGTGCGGTTCACCATGATCTCGGTCGTGGTCGGGTCGGCCAGCAGCAACTCCAGCAGGCCGAGCCCGACGGCTTCGTCGCGCACTTCCTGCAGCAGCTTTTCCTCGTCCACGCCCGGCGGAATGCCGGGGGGCATGTTCTGGAAGATCTCGCGGATCGCCTGCTCGGTGAGCAGCCGCAGCTTGCCGTCTTCCATGTGGTGCACGTCGGTGCGCCGCATGTCGAAGGAGTCGAGCAGCTTCTCGTGGATCAGCCGGCGGTATTGCAGCCAGTCCTGGTCGATGTACACGCTGGACGCGGTTTTTTCCTCGTCAGCGGCAGGCGTCGCGGGCACGGGCGCAGGCTTCGCTTCGGCAGCCGGAGGGCGGGCTTGCGGCACGCCGGGCGCGGTGGGCGCAGGCGTTGCGGCCTGCGCGACGGCAGGCTCGGCAACGGACTGCGCCGGGAGCCGCTGGGCTTCGCCGGGGCCGGCCGCCGTCGCTTCGCTGGCTGGCGGCGTTTCGCGGTTGCGGTTCCAGCGGGCGGTCAGCAGATGCAGCCCGACGCGGATCTGGTCGGTAGGTTTCAGCGGGCCAAAAGTCGAAATCTTGGCGCCCTGCACAAACGTGCCGAACATGGAGCCGAGGTCGCGCACGAAAACCTGCTCGTTCGATACAAAGACTTCCGCATGCTCCTTGTGCACTTTCCACCCCGACAGGGGGATGTCGGCCCCCGAGCTGCGCCCGACGATGCAGCGCGTGCCGTTGATAAGTTTGGGAATAGGGGCGCCGTCGGGCGTCAGCAGTTCAAGATAAAGCATGGATACAGCAGCCCTTAGCGAGCCAGCTTCTGGTCGATCAGGGTTTTCACATCCTTGAGCCGCTGGTAGGCGCCTTGCTGTGCCAGCAGCTCGGTTTCGTTGGCCGATGCGGTGTGCATGCGGGGCGTCACCACCACCAGCATCTCGGTCTGTTCGTTGGAGATTTCCTGGGTCGAGAAAAGCCTTCCGACCACCGGCACGCGGCCCACGCCGGGAATGCCTTCCCGGTTGCGCGAGCCGATGTTCTTGAGCAGGCCGGAAATCACCAGGGTTTCGTTCT
>JAQGNK010000439.1 GCA_028291905.1 Polaromonas sp. | reverse complement strand
GAAACCCAGCCCGTCGCCCCATGCCGGGCAGGCAGCGCGCTGGCTGCCCGGCAGCATGGGCCTTCATTTTTTACGGGGTGGTCTATGGCCGTGTCAACAACCCTCAGCCCTTCAAGTCCTTCACCGTGGCGCGAGCCGGTGCTCGAGCGGCTGGCCGAGCGGTCCGAAGGCGTGCGCCTGCTGGCCTGCGACGACAGCCCGGTCCGCTACGGCGTGCTGGACGTTCCGCGCCTGGTCGCCGGCAAGACTTCGCCCAAGTTTTCCCTGGTGCTGCTGCTGTCGCGCCCGCCGGCCGCCGGCGAGGATTCCATCCGCCCGCTGCTGATGTCGAGCTACCTGGGCATGGAGCTGGACTACCGGCTGCCGCCCGCTGCCGCCGGGCCGCTGCAGGCGCTGCCGCTTTTCGCGCGGCAGGCCAAGGTCTGGCTGCAGGCCGACGGGCAGCCGGCCTTTGCCGAGTCCAGCCTGGGCACGCCGCTGCTGCGCGGCGCGCTGCATGCGCCGCTCAACCGCGAGCAGACCCTGGCGGTGCTCGATGCGCTCAATGGCGTGCCGGGCCCCTTTACGCTCCACGCCCGGATCGACTACCGCGCCAGCGCGCCAGCAGCCAGTTTTGCGCTGGAAGCGTCGCCTGGCGAACTCTGGGACAGGCTCAAGGCGGTGGCGGTCGATGGCGCGGTGCCCGAGGCGGGTTTGCAGCAGGTTTTCGACGGGCTGCACCTGCCGCCGGAAGCTTTTCCGGTGTTCCGCCGCGCCTGCCAGTGCCTGCTGGTGCCGGACCCGGCGGGTGCCTTGCTGCTCGGGCGCCGGCCCGCGCCGGCCTCGACCCGGCTGAATGACGACTGGGGGCAGGGCGGCCTGCGCCAGCTGGCGCTGGCCTGCCCGCTGGACGCCGTGCTGGGCAACGCCCTGAGCCCGGCGGACCGGGCCGCCTGCATCAGCGTCGTCGGGCCGTCGGGCAGCCTAGAGGGCGGCCCGCTGCTGGAAACCCTGACGCGCAGCAATTCGCATGCGGTGCGGGGCGCGGTCGGCATGGGCGCGATGCTGGCCGGTGGCAAGATTCAGACGGTGGCCGCCACCTTGCAGCCTTCGGCGCGGCCATCGGCCACCGCGCACCTGCTCGCATCGGAAGCCATCCGCATCCAGCAGCCGCTGGCCGCCGGCGGCAGCGCGCCTGCCGCCGGCGCTGCGGTGTCGCCCTATGCCCACTACGTCTTGCCGGAAGCGGTTTTCCTGAACCCGGCCATCATGGCCGCGTCGCTGCCCATCCTGGGCGACCTGAATGCGCCGCTGATGAGCGACAAGAACAATCCGGCCCTGCGCTGGTACCTGCCGGCCATCACCCTGCTCAAGCCGGCGGCGAACGAAGCGCCGGACGGCAGCCCGTTCCTGTTCGAGCTGGAGGGCATCGGCACGGTGGCATCGGGCCGGCCTGCGGTGCGGGCCCGGCTGCGCTTCACGCTGGAGCTGTCGCGCCCGCAAGCGGCTAGCGACGCGCTGGCGGCCGGCCCCCGGCTGACGGCCCGCATGATCGAGCCGCTGGAGCCGTCGGTCACTTTGAGCGTGCCTTACATCGACGACACCTCGGGCGAGCTCAGGCGCTCCAGCTGCCGGGGCAGCACGACGCGCGATGGCAACCGGCTGCAGGTCACGGTCGAGCTGATGAACGACGCGGCCCGCACCGCCTACGGCGCGCTGTCCACGCCGGGCTTTCAACCCGAGCCGGCGCGGCTGGAGGTGGCGTTTCAGTTCGCGGCCTATGTGCCGGTGTTCAACCGGCCCCAGCTGGTGCTGGGCGGCAAGATATCGAATGCGGTGCTGCTGCGCAAATCGCGGGATGGCGATGGCGATGGCGAAGCCATCCGGGTCGCCCTGGGCGGGCGCGAATTCGTCTTTCGCCCGGCTGCGGCGGCCATGGTGTCGCAAGACCTGAGCTTGGCCGGGCGCCTCTCGACCTCGCAAGCCGCGCTGGCGCTGCCTTCAAAGCTCGACCATGCCCTGCGCACCACGATTCGCCAGCAGTCGCTCGATGCGTTTTTCCCGTGCGCTGAACTCGGCGCCTTCTACCGCGAAAAGCAGGCCGCCGCCACCGTCGCCATCGGCTGCGCGGAAGCTTACCGGCTCGGCCAGGCGTCGCCGCTGACCTACCAGGAAGTGGTGGCGCTCAACCGGCCGTCGTACCGCGTGTTTCGCAACCTGCGCCAGCCGGGCCGTTTCCTGCTGGTGCCGCTGGCCTATGAAATCACCCGCTACGCGCCCGGCACGCCCGAGCGCGCCTACCGCCCGGCGCTCATCGTCTATGCCGCGCTGGACGCCGACCAGCCGCAGAACAACCGCATCCGCTTTGAAGCCATGCTGGGGCCGGCTTTGTCGCCGTATGAACTCGAAGAGCTGCGCCGCCGGCTGCTGCTGGAGGCCGCCAGCCCGGTGCTGGAGCTGCCCAACATGCTGGCCCAGCGCACCGAGTTCAGCTGGAACCTGACCGCGACGCCGCCGGTGGAGGCGGTGACCTCGGCCACGCCCGAATGCCTGCATGCGGCGCTGTCCACCGACCTGGCCAGCGCCTTGCTCCTCAAGACGCTGATCCAGAACACCGGCCTGACCGGGCAGGCGCGCTTCATTTTGGAAGACGGCAGCGTGGTCAGCGCGGCGCTGTCGGTGCACCTGGGCCGCATCACCGGTCCGTGGCTGTCCGGCCCGCTCACGCTGGAGCGCAAGGCGGACACCCTGCAGCTGACCAACCGGATCGAAGCTTCGCTGGCGGTGAAGGATGTCTATGTGTTCAGCGGCGCCGGCGCGCCGGCGCGCCTGCCGGTCGAGGCCACGCTGGCACCGGGCGCGTCGCTCGACATTTCGGCGCCTGGCGACTACACCGCGGCGCATGCCGATGCGGCGGCGCTGGCCGATGGCAGCCCGACCTTTGAAGAAGTGCGGGCCATGATCGAGGAGATCGAATGCAACGTCGTCTTCATCGATGTGGTGAATTATGAAAACCACGGCCTGGCGCGGATCGACATCGACGCGCGGCTGCAGGGCGTGCCGGGCGTGTTCCGGGTCGGCATGGACAGCCGGCGCGGCGCTGTCAATTTCCTGTTGCCGCTGACGACCTACCTGGCGACCCGCATCGTCGAATTCCGGCTCACCAAGGTGGCTGCCGGCAAGCCCGACGAGTTGACCGGCTGGCAGCGGTGGGACATGCAGGCCAACAGCAACATCGTCACCGTCACGTCGGACATGCTGTCCGGCTAGCCCTGTCAAAGCCAAATCCAGTAATCCAGTTAACCCAAGAGGAGCGCTCAAATGGCAAAAGGAATCTCTGTGAATATCGGGCTGAACTATGTCGATCCGGCGGCCTACAACGGATGGGACGGGGAGCTGGCGGGCTGCATCAACGATGCCCGCGACATGAACCAGATAGCCACCCAGCTCGGCTACACCGCGACGCTTCTCACCGATGCCGAGGCGTCCGCAGCCGAGGTCTCGCGTGCCATCGGCGAGGCGGCGCGGCAGCTGGATGCGGGTGACATCTGCCTCGTCACCTACTCCGGCCACGGCTCGCAGATGAACGATGTCACCGGCGACGAGCCCGACGGCAAGGACGAAACCTGGGTGCTCTGGGACCGGCAGCTGCTCGACGACGAGCTGGAGGGCCTGTGGGCCAGCTTTGCGGCGGGCGTGCGCATCTTCGTGCTGTCCGACAGCTGCCACAGCGGCACGGTGGCGCGCATGGTCAGCTTCAAGCAAAAGTTCCGCAGCCCTGAATTTGCCGCGCAGTACAACCGCCCGGTCAATGACGTGCCCCGCGTGCGCGCCGCCGACCTGGCGGCGGTGCATGCGAACTACCTGGCCAACCAGAGCGACTACGAGGTCAGCCAGTGGACCCACCGGGCCAGCGTCAGCGCCAGCGTGATCCTGATCTCGGGCTGCCAGGACAACCAGCTGTCTTCCGATGGCGATGCCAACGGCCTCTTTACCCAGCGGGTGAAGGAAGTCTGGAACGGCGGCACCTTCAGCGGCAACTATGCCCAGTTCCACTCGGCCATCGTCGAGCAGATGCCGTCGGACCAGACGCCCAACCTGTTTCGCACCGGCGCGGCCAACCCGGCCTTCGATGCTGAAAAGCCGTTCACGATAGGCGCCGGCACTTCCGGCGGCGGCAGCGGGACAGGAAGCGGCAGCGGCGACCTGTCGATCTCGGCGCCGGCAACATTTGCCAACGGCGCCGCGCCGCCGACTTTCACTGTCGCGGTTCCGGCGGGCCAGTATTTTGCGGTCGAGGTCGCCACCGAGGCCGATCTGTTCAACAGCGCGGCCAGCGGCTCGCGGCGCAGCGACAGCAATTTCTACGCGTCCTGGAAGGTCACGCCGTTCCGGCAGGGCACTTCGTTCATGCTGCCGGCGGACGCCTGGAACCGCCTGCGGCAGGGCGCGTCCAGGCTCTACTACCGGCTCTGGTGCACCGCCAGCGCGACCAGCTGGGTCAGCTACCGGGCCACCATACCCGACGCCAGCGCCGCGTCCGCACCCAGCATGGAGCTGGTGGCGCAGGGCCAGCCCGGCACCTCCGAAGGCAGCACCATGCCCGCCATCACCGCGCCCACCGCCTTTCCGGCCAACGGCTTGGCGCCCAGGTTCCAGGTCAACCCCGGCCCGGGCCGCTATTTTGCGGTCGAGGTTTCGACCAACAGCTGGTATTTCACCGACCAGTACAGCGGCCAGCGCACCGACGACAACTTCTACGCCTCATGGAAGGTCACGCCGTTCCAGTCGTCGGCGCTGTACCCGGCGGGGTTCGAGCTGCCGGCCGCGGCCTGGGCCAGGCTGCGCGACAACGCCACCAACGGCAGGCTGTACTACCGGATGTGGTGGACCGAGTCGCCCACGCAATGGGTCAACCAGGGCTGCACCACGCCCAACAGCTCGGGCCAGAATGCGCCGAGCTTTGCGCTGTCGCGGGAGTTTGACGCGGATTTGCTGACTCATTCGGGCAAGTGAGGCAACTGGCGCGCCAGCAGCGCCGCCACATGGATGGCTTCGCGCTGCGCGCCGTCCCTGATCTGGTGGCGGCAGCTGGTGCCGTCGGCGACTACGATGGCCCCTGGCTGCTGGCGCACGGCGGGCAGCAGGCTGAGTTCGGCCATCTGCATCGACACCTCGTAGTGCGCCGCCTCATAGCCGAAGCTGCCGGCCATGCCGCAGCAGCTTGACTCGATCAGCTCGGGCTCGGCCCCAGGAATCAGCCTGAGCACCTCGATGACCGGACTGACGGCGTCGAACGCCTTCTGGTGGCAGTGGCCGTGCAGCAGGATCGGCTGGCTGATGGGCTGCAGCTTGGCCTTCAGGCCGTCCAGCCGGCCGGCCTGGGCTTCGCGGGCCAGGAATTCTTCGAACAGCAGGGCGTGACGGGCGATGGTCTGCGCGGCATCGCCCAGGCCCATCACCAGCATCTCGTCGCGCAGCGTCAGCAGGCACGACGGCTCCAGCCCAACGATGGGGATGCCCTTTTCAGCGAACGGCAGCAGGGCCGCGACCAGTTCTTTCGCCTTGGCCTTGGCTTGATCGACCATGCCGCTGGCCAGGTAGGTACGGCCGCAGCACAGGCTTTTGCCATCTGCTATGGTTTTGGTAGCTACATGCGCAGTGTATCCGGCCGCTTGAAGCACTTTCAGTGCTGAAACGGCATTGCCCGACTCAAAATAGCCGTTGAAGGTATCGACGAACAGCACCACCGGCTTGGGCGCCGCCAGCACTTGCTCGCGGCTGGCGCCCAGCGCGCCTGAGTTGAAGAAGGTCCGGGTCTTCCACTTTGGCAGCGTGCGCCGGGCTGACAAGCCCAGCAGTTTTTCGCTCGCCACGGCCAGGCCCGGGATGGTGTCGCGCAGGTTCAGCAGCGGCGCTAGCCGGCTGGCCCAGTGCGCATAGTCGGGCAGATGGGCGACCAGCCGGTCCTTCAGCGTGTAGCCGTGCCTGCCTTTGTAGTGGTGCAGGAACTCGACCTTCATCCTGGCCATGTCGACGCCGGTCGGGCAGTCGCGCTTGCAGCCCTTGCAGCCGACGCACAGGTCCAGCGCCTCGCGCACCGCCTCGCTGGTGAAGGCGTCCTCGGCCTTCAGGCCCGGAATCTGGCCCGACAGCGCCAGTCGCAGGGTGTTGGCGCGGCCACGGGTCAGGTGCTGTTCATCGCGCGTGGCGCGGTAGCTCGGGCACATGGTGCCGGCGTCGAACTTGCGGCAGTGGCCGTTGTTGTTGCACATCTCGACCGCCTTGGCAAAGCCCTGCGCCGGGTCGCCGCCGGTGCCGGGCGCGCTGGTCTGCTCGGTGGCCGGGTCGTTCTGCACATCCCAGGCGCGCCAGTCCAGCGCCGTCTTGATGGGAATCACCTTGTAAGTCGGCGGGAAGCGCATCAGCCGCAGCTCGTCCATCTTCGGCGGGTTGATGATGCGCCGGGGGCTGAGCAGGTTGATCGGGTCGAGGTAGTGCTTGATCTGCGTGAAAGCCTCGTTGATCTTTGGGCCGAACTGCCATTCGATCCACTCGCCCCGGCACAGCCCGTCGCCGTGCTCGCCGCTGTAGGCGCCCTTGTAGTGGCGCACCAGCGCGGCGGCTTCCTCGGCAATGGCGCGCATCTTGGACGCGCCTTCGCGCCGCATGTCAAGGATCGGCCGCACATGCAGCGTGCCGACCGACGCATGGGCATACCAGGTGCCCTTGCTGCCATGCTTGCGGAACACATTCGTCAGCGCGTCGGTGTATTCGGCCAGGTGCGCCAGCGGCACGGCGCAGTCCTCGATGAAGCTGACCGGCTTGCCGTCGCCCTTGAGGCTCATCATGATGTTCAGGCCGGCCTTGCGCACTTCCCACAGGTTTTTTTGCGGCGCGTCGTCGATCATTTCCACCACCGAGCCGGGCAGGCCCAGCTCGCACATCAGATCGACCAGCTGCCTGATCTTGGGCGTGAGCTCGGCCTTGGAGTTGCCCGAGAACTCGACCAGCAAAATCGCATCGGGCCGGCCGATCAGCGCGGTGCGCACCGTTGGCGCGAAGGCCGGGTTCTGCAGCGACAGCTCGATCATCGTGCGGTCCACCAGTTCGACCGCCGTCAGCGTGCCGTCGCCGAGTTTCACGATGTGCTGGGCCGAATCCATCGCCTGGTAGAACGTCG
>JAQGNK010000433.1 GCA_028291905.1 Polaromonas sp. | reverse complement strand
TCAGGATGATGAGGTCGGTCTGGGTCGAGCCTTCGCCGCCCACTTCATCGGCTTCGCGCTGCAGCACCGCGTCGATGCTGATGCCCAGCGCTGCCAGGATGCCGGTGACATTGGCCAGCACGCCGGCTTCATCGGCCACGTTCAGGCGCAGGTAGTAGCTGGTGACCACTTCGCTCATTGGCACGATGGACAGGTCGCTCATCTCGTCGGGCTGGAAAGCCAGGTGCGGCACCCGGTGCTCCGGGTCGGCGGTGTGCAGGCGTGCGATATCGACCAGATCGGCAATCACCGCGCTGGCTGTCGGCTCACTGCCGGCGCCCTTGCCGTAGTAAAGCGTGGTGCCGACCGCATCGCCCTGCACCACCACCGCATTCATGGCGCCCTCGACGTTGGCAATCAGGCGCTTGGCCGGCACCAGGCTCGGATGCACCCGCAATTCAATGCCGTTGGCGGCGCGCTTGGTGATGCCCAGCAGCTTGATGCGGTAGCCGAGCTGCTCGGCGTAGCGGATGTCCTGCGCCGCCAGGCCGGTGATGCCCTCGATATAGGCCTTGTCGAACTGGACCGGAATGCCAAAGGCAATCGCGCTCATGAGGGTCGCCTTGTGCGCGGCGTCCACGCCCTCGATGTCGAAGGTCGGGTCGGCCTCGGCATAGCCCAGGCGCTGCGCCTCCTTGAGCACGACCGCAAAATCCAGCCCCTTGTCGCGCATCTCGGACAGGATGAAGTTGGTGGTGCCGTTGATGATGCCGGCAATCCACTGGATCGAGTTGGCCGTCAGGCCTTCGCGCAGCGCCTTGATGATCGGAATTCCGCCGGCCACGGCGGCCTCGAACGCCACCATCACGCCCTTGCGCTGGGCGGCGGCAAAAATCTCGGTGCCATGCACGGCGAGCAGCGCCTTGTTGGCGGTGACCACATGCTTGCCCGATTCAATCGCTTCGAGCACCAGCGCTTTGGCAATGCCGTAGCCGCCAATCAGCTCGATCACGATGTCGATGTCAGGACTGGCCACGACCTTGCGCGCATCGTCCACCACCTGCACGCCCTCGCCCACCAGTGTCCTGGCGCGCGCCACGTCGAGGTCGGCCACCATGGTGATCTCGATGCCGCGACCGGCGCGGCGGCGAATTTCTTCCTGGTTGCGCTGCAGCACGTTGAAGGTGCCGCCGCCCACGGTGCCGATGCCCAGAAGGCCTACCCGGATGGGGGTTAGATTCGCTGTCGTTTTAAGGTTCACCTGAAGTCCTGCGTGTCGTGGTTGATGCTTGCCGCCCCTTTGATATGGGCAGCGGGAAAATGAAAAATCAGATCAAGCTCAGATCAGCTTGTTGCGGTACTTTTCAAGGAACAGGGCAATGCGGCCGATGGCTTCGCGAAGGTCTTCCTCATGCGGCAGGAAGACGATGCGGAAATGGTCGGGCGCCGCCCAGTTGAAGCCGGTGCCCTGCACCAGCATCACCTTGGTTTCCTTGAGCAGTTCAAGAAAGAACTGGCGGTCGTCGGTAATCGGATAGACCTCCGGGTCAAGCCGGGGAAACATGTACAGCGCAGCGCTCGGCTTGACGCAGCTGACGCCCGGAATGGCGGTGATCAGCTCATACGCCAGGTCGCGCTGGCGCCGCAGCCTGCCGCCGGTGCAGGTCAGGTCGTTGATGCTCTGGTAGCCGCCCAGCGCAGTCTGGATCGCCCACTGGCCGGGCACGTTGGAGCACAGCTTCATGTTGGCCAGCATGTTCAGGCCTTCGATATAGTCCTGCGCCCGCTTCTTGGGCCCCGACACCACCAGCCAGCCAGCGCGGTAGCCGCAGGAGCGGTAGCTTTTCGACAGCGAGTTGAAGGTCAGCGTCAGCACATCGGTGGACAGGCTGGCCAGGGCGGTGTGCCGCGCATCCTCGTACAGCACCTTGTCATACACCTCGTCCGACAGGATCACCAGGTCATGCGCCCGCGCAATCTCGATGATGCCCTTGAGCAGCTCGTCCGAATACAGCGCGCCGGTCGGGTTGTTGGGGTTGATGACGACGATGGCCTTGGTGCGCGGCGTGATCTTGGCCCGGATATCGTCGAGGCTGGGCATCCAGCCGTTGCTCTCATCACAGACATAGTGAACCGGCGTGCCGCCCGACAGGCTGGTCGAGGCGGTCCACAGCGGGTAGTCGGGCGACGGCAGCAGCAGCTCGTCGCCGTCGTCGAGCAAGGCATTGGTTGCCATGGTGATCAGCTCGCTGGCGCCGTTGCCCAGGTAGATATCGTCGAGCGTCACGCCCTTGATGCCCTGCTTCTGGGTCTCGTGCATCACCGCCTTGCGCGCCGCGAAAATACCTTTGCTGTCGGAGTAGCCGGCGGAGGCAGGCAGGTTGCGGATCATGTCCTGCTGAACTTCCTCGGGCGCATCGAAGCCGAACACCGCCAGATTGCCCAGGTTGAGCTTGATGAGCTTTTGCCCTTCTTCTTCCATCTGCTTGGCCGCATCCATGATCGGCCCACGGATGTCGTAAAGCACATTGGCCAGTTTGGCGGACTTGGTGATCGGTTTCATAACGTTTTTTGAAGAATTTGACACTGGCTGCATAGGCAACTGCATAAGCAAGAGGGTAAAAGCACCGGCGCAGCCACACGAGATTGGGTCGGAATCTATAATTTGACCACACAAAAGGCTGCGCTCAGCCATGGGCATCAGGCAAGGACTACGGGTCAATTGCCGTTTTGCCGAACCCCAAAACCATGAAGCACGCATGAAACTTCAACCAGACCGCCTCGATGTTCAATCCATTCTTGCCTACGGCGCCGGATGGGTCGGTCTGGGCAGCAACGGCGTCGCCGAAAAAATAGATTACAGCGTTGTGATTGGCTCACGCGGCGAGAAATTCGCCTGGAATTGCACAGACTTCGAGCAACTCACTGCCGAGCACTTCGCGTTGCTGGCGGAACTGAAGCCGGAACTGGTGATTTTTGGCAGCGGCACGCGTCTGCGGTTTCCACCACCGGCTTTCTTGCGGGGCCTGATGACAGCGCGGATATGACTTGAAACCATGGACACGCTGGCCGCCTGCCGTACCTACAACATTCTGGCGGGCGAAGGGCGTCATGTCATCGCGGCGCTGATGATTGAACCAGAAGCTGCATAAGGGCGAAAGCTTTTGCCTTTCAGAGTAAAATGTAGGGTTGCATTTGGCATCAAACCCAGAATTCCTACCCGGTTTCACTGGCAAGGGCCGCGGCTCATTAGTACTACTTTCGTCAGGGTCCACTCAGTATGGCAGTCGTCGTTAATAAACCTCTCCCCGAATTTGAAGCACTCGCCACCGGCGGCCTCAAAGTTTCAAATCAAACGCATCTGGGCAAAGTTGTCGTGCTGTTTTTCTACCCCAAAGATAACACTCCCGGCTGCACCACTGAAGCCATGCAGTTTCGCGACCATTACAAGGACTTCATCAAGGCTGGCGCCACGGTGTTCGGGGTTTCACGTGACAACATGAAATCCCACGACGAGTTCAAGTCCAAGCTGGAACTTCCGTTTGAACTGATTGCCGACACGGAAGAAAAAATGTGCCACATGTTCGGCGTGGTCAAGAACAAGATCATGTACGGCAAAAAGGTCAAAGGCATTGAACGCAGCACTTTTCTGGTTGGCGCCGATGGTTTGCTGAAAGAAGAATGGCGCGGGCTGAAGGTTCCAGGCCATGTGGAAGATGTGCTGAAGGCTGTCAAGGGTCTCAAAAAAGAGGTCTGAAACCAAGCGGAGTCCACTTGAAAAGGGGTTACCCGACGGGTCATGGGAGTTGTGCATAATGAGTTCATGCAATTGACCCTCGCGCCTTATTTCATCAAAAGCCGCCTTGGCCATCAGGCGGCTTTTTTTATTTCTGAAACTTTATTTAGAGAGTTTTAAGCACTATGCCCCTGCCTCCCGCCCCGACCAAACGCGCAGCCCTGCTTTCTCCCGATATCTTTGATGCGCCAGCACGCACCAGTTCAAAAGCCCCGAGAAAGACAGCAAGGCACACTGAACCCCTGCCTGATGCCGTAGTAGTTGAAGCGCCCCAAAACCGCCCGGCCAAGGTAACTGAGCAACCGATTGTTTATCTAGACAAAACGCCTGCTCCTGCAACAGGTATAGGCGCAGTCAGCTATAAAAAAGAGAGCATTTTGCAGCCCAAGCCGGCACTTCGTCCAAAGAAGACAAAGCACACCGGACAAGCAAAACTTTTTGTGTTGGACACCAATGTTTTGATGCATGACCCGATGTGCCTGTTCCGCTTTGAAGAGCATGACATCTTCTTGCCGATGATCGTGCTGGAAGAGCTGGACGGACATAAAAAGGGCATGACCGAGGTCGCGCGCAATGCACGCCAGACCAGCCGCACACTCGATGCGCTGGCAGGCGCCAATGGCGCGGACATTGGCAAGGGACTCAAGCTGGACACCACGGGCCACCAAGAAGCCGGCGGTTGCCTGTTTTTTCAGACCAAGGTGCTGGACTATGCGCTGCCCATGAGCCTGCCGCAGGGCAAGGCGGACAACCAGATTCTTGGCGTGGTCGATGCGCTTCGCAAGGAATATGCGCCGCGTGAAGTGGTTCTGGTGTCCAAGGACATCAACATGCGCGTCAAGGCGCGCGCACTCGGGCTGGCCACCGACGACTACCAGAACGACAAGGTGCTGGAAGACGGCGACCTGCTGTACGACGGCTCGCTTGCCCTGCCGCCCGACTTCTGGACGCGCCAGAGCAAGACCATCGAAAGCTGGCAGCAAGGCGTTCATACCTTCTACCGCATCACGGGCCCCATCGTGCCGAGCCTCCTGATCAACCAGTTTGTGTTTTTTGAGTCGCCGGGCGAGCCGCCCCTTTATGCCCGTGTCACGGAAATTCAGGCCAAGACGGCAGTTCTGAAAACCCTCAAGGACTACACCCATCTGAAAAATTCGGTCTGGGGCGTGACAATGCGCAATCGCGAGCAGAATTTCGCGATGAACCTGCTGATGGACCCGGAGGTTGATTTCGTCACCCTGGCAGGAACCGCAGGCACCGGCAAGACGCTAATGGCGCTGGCCAGCGGCCTGACGCAGGTGCTCGATGACCGGCGCTACACCGAAATCATCATGACCCGCGCCACCGTGTCGGTCGGCGAAGACATCGGTTTTCTGCCGGGTACCGAGGAAGAAAAGATGGGCCCGTGGATGGGCGCGCTGGACGACAACCTGGAAGTTCTCGGCAAGACGGACAGCGGCGGCACTGGCGAATGGGGCCGCGCCGCGACTAATGAGCTGATTCGCTCGCGGATCAAGGTCAAGAGCATGAACTTCATGC
>JAQGNK010000058.1 GCA_028291905.1 Polaromonas sp. | reverse complement strand
CGGTGGCGGTGCTCGTCGGCAACGTGGCCGACAAGCTGATCCCAATGCTCAAAAGCCGGGCTGAAGCCCTGGTGATCAAGAACGGCGTGCATCTGGATGCGGAAATGGGGCCCATCGTGACCGGCGTGGCCCACAAGCGCATAACCGGCTACATCGACCTGGGCGTGGAGGAGGGCGCCGAGCTGCTGGTCGATGGCCGCGGCTTCACCGGCGCGAACGCGGGCGAAGGTTGCGAGCAGGGCTTCTGGATGGGCGGCACGCTGTTCGACCATGTCACGCCCGAAATGCGCATCTACAAGGAAGAGATCTTCGGCCCGGTGCTCGGCTGCGTGCGGGTGAAGGACTTTGGCGAAGCGGTCGAGCTGATCAATGCCCATGAGTTCGGCAACGGCGTGAGCTGCTTCACCCGCGACGGCCATGTGGCGCGCGAGTTCAGCCGCCGCATCCAGGTCGGCATGGTTGGCATCAATGTGCCGATCCCGGTGCCCATGGCCTGGCATGGCTTTGGCGGCTGGAAGAAAAGCCTGTTCGGCGACATGCATGCCTACGGCGAGGAAGGCGTGCGTTTTTACACCAAGCAAAAGTCGATCATGCAGCGCTGGCCTGAAAGCACGCCCAAAGGCGCCGAGTTCGTGATGCCCACGGCTAAATAAAAACGTCTCGACCGGCTGCTTGCGGCTGAGTTGCTTGCATAGATGGCCCCATCAGCCTTTCAGCGGTTGGTGGGGCTATTTTCATGAGCGCAACTTTTGTCTTTAGGGTTACTCGCCAGTGAACAGAAGGGGCAAATCACTAAAGCTGACAAAAAAACTCATGTAAGCTGTGCGCCAGCTGCAAATTCCGTCCCGGCTTCCCGAGCCGGAGCCTCCAATAAAAAACATGCACTGAGGAGAACCCCATGCTCATTGGGATACCCGCCGAGATCACGCCCGGCGAGACACGCGTCGCCATCACCCCCGAGACCGCCAAAAAGCTTAAAAGCCAGGGCCACACCCTGCGCATCGAGGCGGGCGCGGGCGTGGCGGCCAGCGTGCCGGATGAGGCCTACCGGGCCGTGGGCGCCGAGATCACCGATGCCGCGGGCGCCTACGCCTGCGACATCGTGCTCAAGGTGCGCTGCCCGCTGGAGGCCGAAATCGGCCTGGCCCGCAGCGGCGGTGTGCTGGTCGGCATGCTCAACCCGTTCGACCCTAGCGGCCTGCAGCGCCGGGCCACTGCCCAGCTGACGTCCTTTGCGCTGGAGGCGGCCCCGCGCACCAGCCGCGCCCAGAGCATGGACGTGCTGTCCAGCCAGGCCAACATCGCCGGCTACAAGGCGGTGATGATGGCGGCCAACGCCTACCAGCGCTTTTTCCCCATGCTCATGACCGCTGCCGGCACCGTCAAGGCCGCCCGCGTGGTGATCCTGGGCGTGGGCGTGGCCGGGCTGCAGGCCATTGCCACGGCCAAGCGGCTGGGCGCGGTGATCGAGGCGAGCGACGTGCGCCCGAGCGTCAAGGAGCAGGTCGAGTCGCTGGGCGCGAAGTTCATCGACGTGCCGTATGAGACCGACGAGGAGCGCGAAGCCGCCGTCGGCGTCGGGGGCTACGCCAAGCCGATGCCGCCGAGCTGGATGGCGCGGCAAAAGCTGGAGGTCGCCAAGCGCGTGGCGCAGGCCGACGTGGTCATCACCACCGCCTTGATTCCAGGCCGCGCCGCGCCGGTCTTGGTGACCGAGGAGATGGTCAAGGCCATGAAGCCGGGCAGCGTGATTGTCGATCTGGCCGCGCCCCAGGGCGGCAACTGCCCGCTGACCGAGCCGGGCAAGACAGTCGTCAAGCACGGCGTGACGCTGATCGGCGAGACCAACGTGGCCGCGCTGGTGGCCGCCGACGCCAGCGCGCTGTATGCGCGCAACCTGCTGGACTTCTTGAAACTCATCCTCACCAAGGAAGGCGAGTTGAAGGTCGATCTGGAAGACGACATCGTCGCCGCCTGCCTGATGACCCAGGGCGGCGAGGTCAGGCGCAAGTAGGCGCTTGCCCGTTTTGACTGGCTTGGGTGGCGCAGCGCAGTCTTTCACGCCGCATCCATCGGCCAGTCCCGCACAGCGCGCTCGCCAGCTAGCCGCCAACCCTCAACCCCGAAGTTCACCCAGAAGGAAAAAGCCCCATGGATCCCGTTTCCCACACCATCATCAACCTGATCATCTTCGTGCTGGCGATCTACGTCGGCTACCACGTCGTGTGGACTGTCACGCCGGCGCTGCACACGCCGCTCATGGCGGTGACCAACGCGATCTCGGCCATCGTGATCGTGGGGGCGATGCTCGCCGCCGCGCTGACCGAGACCACGCTGGGCCGCACCATGGGCATGCTGGCTGTGGCGCTGGCGGCGGTCAATGTGTTTGGCGGCTTTCTGGTCACGCGCCGGATGCTCGAGATGTTCCGCAAGAAAGAGAAAAAGGCGCCGGCCGTAGCAGCTACTCCCTCGGGAGCCTCCAAATGAGCATGAATGTCGTCACGCTGCTGTACCTGGTGGCTTCCGTGTTCTTCATCCAGGCCCTGAAGGGCCTGTCGCACCCGACCACCTCGCTGCGGGGCAACCTGTTCGGCATGGTGGGCATGGGCATTGCCATCCTCACTACCGGCGCGCTGATCGTGGAGCTCTCGGGCGGCAGGGCCCAGGGCATGGTGTATGTGCTGGGCGCCCTCGTCGTGGGCGGCGCGGCCGGCACGCTCATGGCCAAGCGCGTGGAGATGACCAAGATGCCCGAGCTGGTCGCCTTCATGCACAGCATGATCGGCCTGGCGGCGGTGTTCATCGCGGTGGCGGCGGTGGCCGAGCCGTATGCCTTCAACATCGCCGCCAGGGGCGAGCCGATTCCCGCCGGCAACCGGCTGGAATTGTTCCTGGGCGCGGCGATTGGCGCCATCACCTTCAGCGGCTCGGTCATTGCGTTTGGCAAGCTCTCGGGCAAGTACAAGTTTCGCCTGTTCCAGGGCGCGCCGGTGTCCTTTCCCGGCCAGCACCTGATCAACCTGGCCTTGGGGCTGCTCACCCTGGCGCTGGGCGTGGCCTTCATGCTGACGGGCAGCTGGACGGCGTTTTTCGCCATGCTCGCGCTGTCGTTCGTCATGGGCGTGCTCATCATCATCCCGATTGGCGGCGCGGACATGCCGGTGGTGGTGTCCATGCTCAACAGCTA
>JAQGNK010000408.1 GCA_028291905.1 Polaromonas sp. | reverse complement strand
GCCCTGGGCGTGTCGATTGCCGCGCATGCCGCGCTGCTGACGGTGCGGCTGGTCGATCCCGAACGCTTCAACCGGGTGTTCCAGGACACGCCGCTCGAAGTCATCCTGGTCAACTCGAAATCTGATGTGCGGCCCGATGAGGCCAAGGCGATTGCCCAGGCGTCGCTGGCTGGCGGCGGCGAGCTTGAACAAGGCCGCGCCACATCGCCGCTGCCGCCTTCGGCCATGATAAAGATGGGCGATTCGGCAGAAGACGAAGCCGAGCAGCGCGAGCGCGCATCGCTCAAGGAGGAGCAGACCCAGCTGCTGCTGCAGACCCAGAAGGAGCTCGCCACCATGCCGCCGCCCGACCTGAGCGCGCCGGCCGTCACGCAGGCGCATGCCGAGCGCGAGGAGCGGCGCAAGCAGCTGGTCAAGCTGCTGGCCGAGATTGAAAAAACGGTCAATGAAGAAAGCAGCAAGCCCAAAAAGCGCTACGTCAGCCCGGCCACCCGCGAGGAAGTCTATGCGCTGTACTACGATGCGCTGCGCTACCGCATCGAGCAAAAAGGCACGCTGAACTTCCCGCAGATGGCCGGCAAGAAGCTGTATGGCGAACTCACCATGACCATGACCGTCAGCGCCGACGGCCGCGTGCTCGACACCGCCATCGTGCAAAGCTCGGGCAACCCGGTGCTGGACCGGCAGGCGCAGGTCATCGTGCGCGGCACCGGGCCGTTCGAGCCGTTCAACGAGGCCATGCGCCGCCAGGGCGACCAGATCGTGGTGGTGTCGAGCTTTAATTTCGGGCGCGACGACAGCCTGGCCACCAAGCTCAGCAGCCAGTGACCGCCGGGCCACCGCCGTGCTAAAAATCTTGTTTCATCTCATGCAGGCCTTTCAATGAGCAGCCACTTCAGCGCCATGAATCCTTACCCGCCACAGGGCAACCCGCGCCGCCGGGCTTCTGGAACCTGTCGAGTGGGCCGGGCATGAAGGCGCTGGCACGGCTTTTGGTGCTGGTGCTGCTGGCCGGCTTGTCACTGCAGCTTTATTTCATCGCCCGCATCGCCCTGATGGCGGTGGTGAATCCGGAATCGACCGCCTTTCAGCGCTCTGACGCCTGGCAGGTCGCCACCCACACCGGCACGCTGAAATGGCGCCAGCAGTGGATGCCTTACGACCAGATATCGGACCACCTCAAGCGCGCCATCATTACCTCCGAAGACGCCAGCTTCACCGTGCACGAAGGCGTGGACATGCAGGCGCTTGAAAAAGCCTGGGAAAAAAACGCCAGGGCCGAGGAACTGGCCGCCCAGGCGATGAGCCGGCTGGCCGAGGGCAAATCGAAATCGCCGGCGCTCAAGGCGCCAAAAATCATCGGCGGCTCGACCATCACGCAGCAGCTGGCCAAGAACCTGTTCCTGTCGGGCGAACGGACCCTGCCGCGCAAGGCGCAGGAGCTGCTGCTCACGCTGATGCTCGAAACGCTGCTGAGCAAGCAGCGGATTCTGGAGATCTACATCAACAATGTCGAATGGGGCGAAGGCGTTTTCGGCGCCGAGGCCGCCGCCCAGCACTACTACCGCAAGCCCGCCGCCCGCCTGAGCGCCTATGAAGCCGCCCGGTTGGCGGTCATGCTGCCCCGGCCGAAGTATTTCGAGACCCGCCCCAGCTCGGGCTACCTGGCCTCGCGCGCCCGCACCATCACGGCGCGCATGAGCGGCGTGGACGTGCCATGACACGGAGCAACAAGAAAAGCGGCTGGCGCAGCTGGCCGGCGTCTCCGGTGGCGACAGCATCTATTTTCATGGTTTTTCAAGCCTTTTCATGCTCTAGCGCATGTTCTGCCTGCGCAAGCAGCTACTAAATTCATAGCAAATGCATATCTTGGGAATCGATCCGGGCTTGCTGATCACCGGCTTTGGCGTGGTGGACGTGGACGGCCAGCACCTGCGTTACGTAGCCAGCGGCACCATCAAGACCGCGCATCTGGACAAAAAAAACCTGCCGGGCCGGCTGAAGGTGTTGTTCGACGGCGTGTGCGAGGTGGTGCAGCGCTACCAGCCCGAAGCCGCGTCGGTCGAGATCGTCTTCGTCAACGTCAACCCGCAGGCCACACTGCTGCTGGGCCAGGCGCGCGGCGCCTGCATCACCGCGCTGGTTTCGACCGACCTGGCGGTGGCCGAGTACACCGCGCTGCAGATGAAAAAAGCCGTGGCCGGCTACGGCAAGGCCGGCAAGGCGGAAGTGCAGGAAATGGTGATGCGCCTGCTGAAGCTGCCCTCGCTGCCCGGCAAGGACGCCGCCGATGCGCTGGGCCTGGCAATCACCCATGCCCATGTCGGCGCGGCAATGGCGCGGCTGGCGCTGGCGGCGGGCAACTCGGCCGGTAAAGCCGGCGGCAGCTACCGGGATGGGCGCAGCCGCTGACAGGCTGTGCCCGAATGGGCGCGCCTTACGCCACCCGTTCCAGAATCAGCACCCCGAAAAATCCAAAAGCCGCAATCAGCGCCCACTTCAACACAATCCAGCCATAGTGCCGGAAGCGCGGCTGACCGGTGCCGGCGTAGAACATGAAGCACACCAGCGCCGTCAGCAGCGCCAGCAATACCATCCAGCGAAAAACGAGCATGGCCTGAACTCCGGTGATGCCAGATGGGCCGCGTTACCAGGCCCGCGCCAGCGTGGCGAAGCCTTTGGGCGCTTTTTTTTCATCGTCGAAAGTGACGATTTCATACGCATCGGGATGCGCCAGCAACTCGCGCAGCAGTTTGTTGTTCATCGCATGGCCCGAACGAAAGGCGCTGTAGGCAGCCAGCAGCGGCTTGCCCAGCAAATATAGGTCACCCATGGCGTCAAGGATCTTGTGCTTGACGAATTCATCGTTGTAGCGCAGGCCTTCGCTATTGAGCACCTTGTAGTCGTCCATGACGATGGCATTGTCGAGTCCGCCGCCCAGCGCCAGGCCGTTGGCGCGCATCATCTCGACATCCTTGGTGAAGCCGAAGGTGCGGGCACGGGCAATGTCGCGGCTATAGGCGCCCGAGCCCATGTCGAACTCGACCCGCTGGCCGGTCGAATCAACCGCCGGGTGGTCGAAGTCGATCTCGAAGCTCAGCTTGTAACCCTCGTAGGGGCTCAGGCGCGCCCATTTCACGTTGGCGCCCTGGCCTTCACGCACCTCCACCGGCTTGAGGATGCGGACAAAACGCTTGGGCGCCGATTGCAGCTCAATGCCGGCGGACTGCAGCAGAAACACAAAGGACGAGGCCGAGCCGTCGAGAATCGGCACCTCTTCGGCGGTGATGTCGATGACCAGGTTGTCCAGCCCCAAGCCGGCGCAGGCCGACATCAGGTGCTCGACGGTATGCACCTTGGCGCTGCCGCTGGAGATGGTCGAGGCAAGCCGGGTGTCGGTGACCGCCTCAGGGGAAACCACGATGTCCACCGGCTGCGGCAGATCGATCCGCCTGAACACGATGCCGGTGCCGGGCGGTGCCGGCCGCAGGGTCAACTCGACCCGCTGGCCGCTGTGCAGCCCCACGCCGACCGCCTTGGTGAGGGATTTGAGGGTTCTTTGAGCGAGCATGGGGTATTTTAGTTTTTGTCATGCCAAGGGCAATGCGCTGTCCCCAAAGCCCATGACAGCGGGGTATTGCAACGCGGCCGCAACTGAAGTCAAGCTTGCAAGCGAGAGCACCAGGCCTGTCAGACAGGTCCTGGGGCGCCGCAGCCTGTTCGTTTAGTCGGCTTGACGACGCAGGAAGGCGGGAATCTCGAAGTCGTCCATGCCGCCCGAGGCCAGCGCATCGACCTTTGCCGCTGCCTGGGTACGGTTGTTGCCCCACACATTGGGCCGCGCCGTGTTGCCGTAGTCGGGCTGTTTCAGGCCCTTCCCGGCAGCAGGCGCGTTCTGGCCGGGCGTGCGCAGCACCTGCAGCGGTGCCCCGGCGCGGCGCGCTTCCTGGCGACTCAAGCCGGTCGCCACCACGGTCACGCGGATGTCATCGCCCAGCTCGTCGTCGTAGGCGGTGCCGTAGATCACATGCGCATCCGGGGAGGCGTAAGCACGCACGGTATTCATCGCCAGCTTGGATTCGTTCAGCTTGAGCGAACCCTTGGCCGCCGAGATCAGCACCAGCACGCCCTTGGCGCCCGACAGGTCGATTCCTTCGAGCAGCGGCGAAGCGACTGCCTGCTCCGAGGCGATGCGGGCGCGGTCGGGGCCGCTGGCGCGGGCCGTTCCCATCATGGCCTTGCCAGGCTCGCCCATCACGGTGCGGACATCCTCGAAGTCAACATTGACATGGCCGGGCACGTTGATGATTTCGGCAATGCCGCCGACGGCGTTTTTCAGCACGTCGTTGGCATGGGCAAAAGCCTCGTCCTGGGTCACGTCATCGCCCAGCACTTCGAGCAGCTTGTCGTTGAGCACCACGATCAGTGAATCGACATTGGCTTCCAGCTCGGCCAGGCCCTGGTCGGCATTGGTCATGCGGCGGCCGCCCTCGAAGTCGAAGGGCTTGGTAACCACGCCGACTGTCAGGATGCCCATTTCCTTGGCGACGCGGGCAATCACGGGGGCCGCGCCGGTGCCGGTGCCGCCGCCCATGCCGGCGGTGATGAACAGCATGTGCGCGCCGCTGATGGCGCTGCGGATGTCGTCAATTGCCAGCTCGGCCGCCTCGCGCCCTTTTTCAGGTTTGCTGCCCGCGCCCAGCCCGCTGGCGCCCAGCTGGATGTTCTTGTGCGCGGTGCCGCGGTTCAGGGCTTGCGCGTCGGTGTTGGCGCAGATGAACTCGACCCCCTGCACGCCGCAATGGATCATGTGGCCGACAGCGTTGCCGCCGCCGCCACCGACGCCAATCACCTTGATTTGCGTGCCTTGGTTGAATTCCTGGATCTCAATCATTTCGATGCTCATGGGAAACCTCCTGTGTTCAATAAATCAGTGGATACGTGGGTAAAAAATATTTCAAAAATCACTGGAAACATGACAGCTCAAGCCGGTGGATCGGCTCCTCCGGAATGGATGCGGTGCGAGGGGCAGCCGCTGAAAGTGGAAATTTCGGTCATCAAAAATTTCCTACGAACCAGTCTTTGACGCGGCCCAGGGCGCTGTGCATGCTGCCAGCCTTTTGCGCCACTCTGAACCCACGAATGCGTGCCTGCCGGGACTCTTCCAGCAGGCCCATGACCGTGGCGGCCCGTGTCTGGGCCACCATGTCGGACAGCACGCTGGAGTAGCGCGGCAAGCCATGCCTGACCGGCTTGAGGAAAATATCCTCGCCCAGTTCGATCATGCCGGGCATCATGGCGCTGCCGCCGGTGATGACAATGCCCGAGGACAGGACTTCCTCGTAGCCCGACTCGCGGATCACCTGCTGAACCAGCAGGTAGATTTCTTCGACGCGCGGCTCGATCACGCCGGCCAGCGCCTGCTTGCTCAGCATGCGGGAGCCGCGGTCGCCCAGGCCCGGCACCTCGACCTGTGTGTCGGGGTCGGCCAGCAATTGCTTGGCGCAGCCGTTTTCAACCTTGATGTCCTCGGCGTCCTTGGTGGGCGTGCGCAGAGCCATGGCAATGTCGCTGGTGATGAGGTCGCCGGCAATCGGGATCACGGCGGTGTGGCGGATAGCGCCGCCGGCAAAAATTGCGACATCGGTGGTGCCGGCGCCGATGTCGACCATGGCCACGCCGAGCTCCTGCTCATCGGGCGTCAGCACCGCCAGGCTGGACGCCAGCGGATTGAGCATCAGCTGATCGACTTCCAGGCCGCAGCGGCGAACGCACTTGATGATGTTCTCGGCGGCGCTTTGGGCGCCGGTCACGATATGGACCTTGGCCTCCAGGCGCAGGCCGCTCATGCCGATGGGCTCGCGCACATCCTGGCCATCGATGACGAATTCCTGCGGCTCGACCAGCAGCAGGCGCTGGTCGGTGGAAATATTGATGGCCTTGGCGGTTTCGATCACCCGGGTCACATCGGCCTGCGTCACTTCCTTGTCCTTCACCGCCACCATGCCGCTGGAATTGATGCCCCGGATATGGCTGCCGGTGATGCCGGTGAAAACACGGCCAATCTTGCAGTCGGCCATCAGCTCAGCCTCTTTCAACGCCTGCTGGATGCTTTGAACCGTGGCGTCGATGTTGACCACCACGCCGCGCTTGAGTCCATTGCTCGCAGCAATGCCCAGACCCGCCAGCTTGAGTTCACCACCAGGCATGACTTCGGCAACCACGACCATGATCTTGCTGGTTCCAATGTCCAGTCCTACCACCAGGTCTTTGTATTCTTTGGCCAATTTATTTACCTTTTCTTTTTTTGGTCATCTTTGTCGGCGATTTCGCCGGTGGTCACGCCCCTGAGCTTGAGCGCATAGCCAGTCGGGTAGCGCAGGTCGGCGGACTCGACATCGCGTCCAAAGCGCGACGCCACCAATGTCACCGTGTCGATAAAGCGCCGTGTGCGCGTCTGCACCTCGGCCAGCGAGCCGTGCCCCAGCTCGATCACCGCACCGCTGTCGAGCTGCGCGCGCCAGTTGCCCTGCTCGCTCAGCTGCAATTGCTCCAGACCCGCATCCATCTCCTGGAAAAGCGGCAGCAAACTGCGGTAAGCCTGCAGCACCAGCGGCGCCTGGCCTTTGGGGCCATTGAGCAGCGGCAGTTCCTCGGCCTCGACATCGCCGGGATTGGCTTCGAAGACTTCGCCAGCATGGCTCACCAGCCGGGCATCGCCCTCGGGACCCCAGTAGGCTACCGCCTTGTGCTCATGCAGCACGACCTTGAGCCGGTTCGGAAATTCGCGTTGCACCACGGCCCGGCGCACCCAGGGCACAGCCTCGAAAGCGGCGCGGATGGCTTCAAGGTCAACCGTCATGAAGTTGCCCGCCAGCCGGGGCTCGACATTGGCGCGCAGGGTTTCCGCATTGTTGTGCATCAAGTCGCCCCCGACCCGGATGGCTGTTAGGTTGAAGGCAGGCTGCCTGACCAGCCAGGTCGCGCCCAGCGCCAGCGCCATGCCGAAAAACGCCAGCACCAGAAGCCCCGACAGGGTGTTCATGAGCTTGACGTCGCCCGGCACGGGAATGGGCTGTGGCGTGGTGCGGTTCACGATGTGGCTTCCCCTGCGCGCTGGTGGTCGAGCGTTGCGGTTGCGAGCACCTTGATGCACAGGTCTTCGTAGGAAATACCGGCTGCCCGCGCCGACATGGGCACCAGCGAATGCCCGGTCATGCCGGGCGAGGTGTTGATTTCCAGCAGGTAGGGCTGGCGCGTGGCCTGGTCGATCATCACGTCGGCGCGTGCCCAGCCCCGGCAGTCGAGGGTGCGAAAAGCCCGCAGCACCAGGTGCTGGATGGCGGCCTCTTCGCCGGCGGGCAGGCCGCAGGGCACCAGGTACTGGGTGGTGTCGGTGAAGTATTTGTTCTGGTAGTCGTAATTGCCCTCGGGCGCCACGATGCGGATGACCGGCAGGGCTTGCGCCGCAGCGCCAGTGCCAAGCACCGGGCAGGTCACCTCATCCCCCCGGATGAACTGCTCGCAGAGGATGTCGGTGTCCATTTTTTCGGCCAGCGCCACGGCTTGGGCCATGCCGGCCCGGTCAGTCACCTTGGTCAGGCCCAGCGATGAACCCTCGCGGGCGGGCTTGACAATCAGCGGCAGGCCCAGCGTGTCGGGAATGGCGGCGACGTCGGCCGGCCCATAGCCACCCCGGCGCAGCAGCATATAGCGCGGTGTGGGCAGGTTTTCCGACAGCATCACGCGCTTGGTCATCACCTTGTCGATGGCCATGCTGGAGGCCATGACGCCAGAGCCGGTGTAGGGAATGCCCAGCAGTTCCAGCGCCCCCTGGACCGTGCCGTCTTCGCCGAAACGGCCATGCAGCGCAATGAAGCAGCAGGCAAAGCCCTCTTTTTTAAGCTCGCCCAGGTCGCGCTCGGCAGGGTCGAAGGCATGGGCATCAACGCCCTTCGAGCGCAGCGCCTGCAGCACGCCCTGGCCCGACATCAGCGAGATTTCGCGCTCGCCGGAGCGCCCGCCCATGAGCACGGCGACCTTGCCAAAATTCAGGGAGCTTGAGTTCATGCGGGTTGTCCTTCCAGCAAGGAATGCTCCTGAAACCGCAGCAAGTCAGACACCTTTGCAGGCACCATGCCAATCGAACCGGCCCCCATGCACATCACGATGTCGCCATCTTGCGCGGCATTCATGATGGCCAGGGGCATATCGTCGATCCGGTCCACGAAAACAGGCTCGAGCTTGCCGGCCACCCGCAGGGCGCGGGCCAGCGAACGGCCATCGGCGGCCACGATCGGCGATTCGCCGGCGGCATAGACTTCGGCCAGCAGCACCGCGTCGGCGTGGCTGCTGATGACACGGACGAAATCCTCGAAGCAGTCGCGGGTGCGGGTGTAGCGGTGCGGCTGGAAGGCCAGCACCAGGCGCCGGCCCGGAAAGGCGCCGCGCGCGGCCGCCAGCGTGGCCGCCACTTCCACCGGATGATGGCCGTAGTCTTCGATCAGGGTGAACTGGCCGCCGCCGCTGGCCGGCAGATCGCCGTAGCTCTGGAAACGCCGGCCTACCCCCGTGAAACCGGCCAACGCCTTCTGCACGGCGGCATCGGGCACGTTGAGTTCAACCGCCACCGCGATGGCTGCCAGCGCATTCAGCACATTGTGCTGGCCTGCCAGGTTGAGCACGATTTCCAGGTCGGGCAGCTTGACGCCATTGCGGCGCTGCACCGTGAAATGCATCTGCGCCCCAACGGCCCGGACACGGATAGCGCGCACTTCGGCGTCTTCAGCCAGGCCATAGCTGGTGATGGGGCAGGACATCTGCGGCACGATCTCGCGGATGACCGGGTCATCAGTGCATAGAATCGCCGTGCCGTAAAACGGCATGCGGTGCAGGAAATCTACAAAGGCTTTTTTCAGGTTGCCGAAGTCGTGTCCATAGGTTTCCATGTGGTCGGCGTCGATATTCGTCACCACCGCCATGACCGGCAGCAGGTTCAGGAACGAGGCGTCGGACTCGTCGGCCTCGACCACGATGTAGTCGCCCAGACCCAGTTTGGCATTGGCGCCGGCGCTGTTGAGCCGGCCACCGATGACAAAGGTCGGGTCCATGCCGGCCTCGGCCAGCACGCAGGCCACCAGGCTGGTGGTGGTGGTCTTGCCATGGGTGCCGGCAATGGCAATACCCTGCTTGAGCCGCATCAGCTCGGCCAGCATCAGGGCGCGCGGCACTACCGGAATGCGGCTTTCGCGCGCGGCCATCACTTCTGGATTGTTGGCCTGGACGGCTGTGGAGGTGACCACTGCATCGACATTCACCAGATTGACAGCGGCATGGCCGACGAAGGTCTTGATGCCCAGCCCGGCCAGGCGCTGCAGCGTGGCACTGTCCGACAGGTCGGAGCCGGAGATCACGTAGCCCAGGTTGTGCAGGACTTCGGCAATGCCGGACATGCCGGCGCCGCCCAGCCCGATGAAATGGATGTGCTTGATCGCGTGCTTCATCGCGCCAGTTCCTCGCAGGCAGCGACCAGATAGGCGGTGGCATGTAATTTTTGCATGTTTTTGGCTTGTAGCGCAGACTGGACAAGCGCAAGTCGCTCTGTTTTTTGTAGCATTATGGCAAGTTTCTCGGGTGTCAGGTCGCGCTGCTGCATCAGCCAGCCGCCGCCATGCGCAACAAGGAATTTGGCATTGACGGTCTGGTGGTCGTCGACGGCAGCAGGAAAGGGAACAAACAGGGCGGCGGCGCCGACGGCGGCAATCTCCGTCACGGTGCTGGCGCCTGCGCGGCAGATGATCAGGTCGGCAGCCGCAAAGGCCTGCGCGGTGTCTTCAATGAAAGGCGTCAGCTCGGCCTGTATGCCGGCGGCCTGGTAATTGGCGCGCAGGGCTTCTATCTGAAGCGCGCCGCTCTGGTGGATAACCTGGGGGCGCACCGCAGCCGGAATCAGGGCCAGGGCCTTGGGCACTAAATCATTGAGCGCCATGGCGCCCAGGCTGCCACCCACCACCAGCAGCTTCAAGGGGCCGCGCCTGTCAGCAAAGCGGACTGCCGGGTCCAGCTGCCGGGTGAACGCTGGGCGCAGTGGATTGCCGACCCATTCGGCTTTCTTGAGCACATCGGGAAAAGCGGTGAAGACACGGTCGGCCACGCTGGCCAGCAGCTTGTTGACCATGCCGGCGACGGAATTCTGCTCATGCAGCACCAGTGGCTTGCCCAGCAGCACGCTCATCATGCCGGCCGGAAAACTGATATAGCCGCCCAGGCCCACCACTACATCTGGCTTGACGCGGCGGATCACCTGCACGCTTTGCCAGAAAGCCTTGAGCAGCCGTAGCGGCAGCATCGCCAGGGTGGCAGGGCCTTTGCCGCGCACGCCAGAGAAATCGATGGTCTCGAAGGTAAACCCGCGCGGTGGCACCAGCTGGCTTTCCATGCTGGGCCGACCCGCACTGCCGCGCCCGCCAAGCCAATGCACGCGCCAGCCGCGCTCGCGCAATGCCTCGGCCACGGCCAGGCCGGGGAAGATGTGGCCACCCGTGCCACCCGCCATCACCAGGGCGCAGCGCTGCGCGCTACCCGATTTTGGAGAAACAGAAATGCTCATACGCGGCCTCCGCGCATGAGCACCCGGTTTTCATAATCAATACGGATCACGACCGCCAGCGCGATCAGGTTCATCACAATCGCCGAGCCGCCGTAACTCATCAGAGGCAGCGTCAGGCCCTTGGTGGGCAAGGCGCCCAGGTTCACGCCAATGTTGATGAAGGTCTGAAAACCCATCCAGATGCCGACACCCTGCGCCACCAGGCCGGCAAACAGGCGGTCAAGGGCAATTGACTGTCGACCGATATGCATGATCCGCCGAATCATCCAGAGGAACATGGCAATGATCACCAGCACGCCGATCAGGCCGAACTCTTCGCCAATCACGGCCATCAGGAAGTCGGTGTGTGCTTCTGGCAACCAGTGAAGTTTTTCAATGCTGCCTCCCAGCCCGACGCCAAAAATTTCACCGCGCCCGAAAGCAATCAGGGAGTGCGACAGCTGGTAGCCCTTACCCATGGAGTATTTTTCGTTCCACGGGTCCATATAGGCAAAAATACGCTCGCGCCGCCATTCGCTGAACATCACCATCATGCCGAAGGCGACCACCACCACAGCCGCAATCAGAAAGAACATCCTCGCATTGACGCCGCCCAGGAACAAAATTCCCATGGCGATAACCGAGATCACCATGAAGGCGCCCATGTCAGGCTCGGCCAGCAGCAGCACGCCGACAATACCAACCGCAAAAGCCATTGGCAGCACGGCGCGAAAGAAGCGCTCCTTGACCTCCATCTTGCGCACCATGTAGTCGGCGGCATACAGCAGCACGGCAAATTTCGCCAGCTCTGAGGGCTGAAAATTCATGACCCCCAAAGGAATCCAGCGCCGCGCGCCATTGACGCCCTTGCCAATGAAAGGGACCAGCACCAGCATCAGGAGGATTAGGGAAATCACAAACAGCCAGGGCGCGTACTTTTCCCAGGACGACATGGGAATTTGAAATGCCACGATGGCCGCGAATATGGCAATGCAGAGTGAAAGCATGTGCCGTGTCAGGAAAAAAGTGTGTGCGTAGCGGGCGAACTTGGGGTTGTCCGGCATGGCTATCGAGGCCGAATACACCATGATCAGGCCCGCCATCAGCAATGCCACCGCGACCCAGACCAGGGGCCAGTCGAGTCCGGCCATGCGAACCGGTGTTGACAGTTTTGCCGGCAGGCTGCGCCCACCCAGGCGGACCGGCAGTGCATCCGCATCGGGAACGGCCTTGCGAGAGCCCGAAAACAAACCCGGCAAACGCATCTTGGCGCTCATAGCACAGCTCCCTGTTCCACAGCCAGTTCCTGCACTGCATCACAGAAAACGCGGGCGCGGTGCTCATAGTTGTCGAACATGTCAAAACTGGCGCAGGCTGGCGACATCAGCACGGCATCGCCGGAGCGGGCCTGCCGGGCAGCCATGCTGACGGCCTCCTGCAATGAAGCGGCTTCCAGCAGCTCGACGGGCACAGCCTGCAATGCAGCCTTGATGCGTGGCGCATCGCGGCCCATCAGCACCACCGCCCGCGCATGGCGAGACACCGGATCAGCCAGCGGCGAGAAGTCCTGCCCTTTGCCTTCTCCACCCAGGATCAGCACCAGCTTGCGCTCGGCACCCAGGCCGACCAGGGCCGCGACAGTGGCGCCAACATTGGTGCCCTTGCTGTCGTCAAAGTATTCGACGCCCTCCAGCACGGCGACCGACTGCACCCGGTGCGGCTCGCCCCGGTATTCGCGTAGGCCATGCAGCATGGGTGCCAGCGGACAGCCAACGGCCGTGGCCAGACCCAGCGCGGCCAGCGCATTGGCAGCATTGTGGCGACCGTGAATCCGCAATGCTTCAAGCGGCATAAGGCGCTGGATATGCAATGCCAGTTCTTCACCCTTGCGGCGCTTGACGCCTTCATCGGCTTCTGCCGCACGCACCAGCCAGGCCATGCCGTTGACGGTTTCAATGCCGAAATCACCGGGGCGCTTCGGCTCGTCGTCGCCAAAGGTCAGGTAGCTACGAATTGGCTTGCCCTTGCCAGGCGCGGGCAATGCCGCCATCACCATGGAATCATCGCGGTTGAGCAGCATCAGTCCGCCGCGGCCATAGACATTCGCCTTGGCGGCGGCATAGGCCGGAAAAGATCCATGCCAGTCAAGGTGATCCTGGGTGATGTTGAGAACGGTGGCCACGGTGGGCTCGAAATTGCTCACGCCGTCGAGCTGAAAACTGGACAGCTCCAGAACCCAGACTTCTGGCAGCGCCATGGCGTTGTCGCCAGTGGCCGCATCGAGCTTTTCAGCCAGCGTGTCGAGCAGCGTGGGCCCGATATTGCCGGCAACAGCCACTGATTTACCGGCACGCTCAACAAGCTGGCCGGTGAGCGCGGTCACGGTGGTTTTGCCGTTCGTGCCGGTAATGCCAATGACGCTTGGCGCATAAGCCTGGCTTTCTTTGAGCTCGACCAGCGCTTGCGCAAACAGGCTGAGTTCGTTGGCGCAGGGAATTCCTTGCGCCTGGGCCTTCGCGACCACGCCATTGATGGATTCAGGCGAAAGGCCGGGGCTTTTGAGGATCAGGTCAACACTAGCGCCAGCCAGCAGCGCTTCATCCATTCCGGCATTCAGGAATCTGGCGGCTGGAACGCTAGCCTGCAGCGCCGCCAGTTGTGGCGGGACGGGCCGTGTGTCCGCGACGGTGACACTGGCTGCGCCACAGCGGACGGACCAGCATGCCATCGCCAGGCCTGAAGCGCCCAGCCCCAGAATCAGAACGTGTTGATGCGCGAGGTTTTTCATCGGAGCTTGAGGGTTGAAAGCCCCACCAGGCACAGCAGCATGGTAATGATCCAGAAACGCACCACCACCTGGGTTTCCTTCCAGCCTGCTTTTTCAAAATGATGGTGCAATGGCGCCATCTGGAACAGCCGACGCCCCTGGCCGTAGCGCCGCTTGGTGTATTTGAACCAGGTCACCTGAAGCATGACCGACAGCGCCTCGACGACAAAAATACCGCCCATGATGGCAAGCACGATTTCCTGGCGCACGATCACGGCAATCGTACCCAGCGCCGCGCCCAACGCCAGCGCGCCCACATCGCCCATAAAAACCTGCGCCGGATGGGTGTTGAACCACAGGAACGCGAGCCCGGAGCCAGCCATGGCGGCACAAAAAATCAGCAGTTCACCCGAGCCAGGAATGTGCGGGAAAAGCAGGTATTTTGAATAAACAGAGCTGCCGGTCACATAGGCAAACACACCCAGCGACGAACCCACCATGACTACTGGCATGATCGCCAGCCCGTCCAGGCCGTCGGTGAGGTTGACCGCATTGCTCGACCCCACTATCACCAGGTAGGTCCGGATGACAAAGCCGAATACGCCCAGCGGATAACTGACCTCCTTCACGAAAGGCAGCAACAAACCCGCCTTGGGTGGCAGGTTCACATCAAAGCCTGACCGCACCCAACTCACGAACAACTCCAGCACCCGCATGTTGGAGCTTTCAGAAATGCTGAAAACAAGGTACAGCGCGGCAACCAGGCCGATCACGGACTGCCACATGTATTTTTCACGGGATCGCATGCCTTCCGGGTCCTTAAGTACCACTTTGCGCCAGTCATCGACCCAG